>JAIDXU010000185.1 GCA_029058455.1 Paramuribaculum sp. | reverse complement strand
GTTTAATAGATATGAATGGATTATATATAGGAATACTATTGCCGTTTCTGGGAACAACTCTCGGAGCCGCTTGTGTTTTCTTGATGAGAAAACATGTCATTACCCCGATATTACAAAAGACCCTGACCGGATTTGCAGCAGGCATAATGGTTGCTGCATCAGTTTGGTCATTACTGATTCCCTCTATCGAGATGACGGGCAAAGAGGGATTTATGAGTATTTTACCTGCAATTGTAGGTTTCTCGTTAGGAATATTGTTTTTGCTGTTTCTTGATTCGGTAGTGCCCCATCAACATATCGACAGTTCTCAGAGCGAAGGACCAAAATCTCAATTGTCAAAAACAACGAAGCTGGTCTTTGCTGTAACCCTACATAATATCCCGGAGGGAATGGCTGTAGGAGCTGCTTTGGCGGCGGCTATGGGCAATAGTACTTATATGCCGATGGCCGGAGCTGTGGCGTTGGCTTTGGGTATTGCAATTCAAAATTTTCCTGAGGGAGCAATCGTATCAATGCCGTTGCGCAGTGCCGGTAATTCACGGTTAAAGTCCTTTGTAATGGGAACATTGAGCGGAGTAGTAGAGCCGATAGGCACAGTAATAACTATTCTACTTGCCTCAATAGTTATGCCGGTTTTGCCTTATCTGCTCGCCTTTGCAGCCGGCGCAATGATGTATGTCGTGGTCGAGGAACTTATACCTGAGACACAGGAGGGGAAACACTCCAATATGGGTACGATAGGTTTCGCTTTCGGATTTCTGCTGATGATGTCGCTTGATGTGCTCCTCGGTTAAATGGCGGTAGTCGGGGGGTGGGCCGATTGAAGATAATGCGATTGTCAGAAGCTCCGTTTGAGGCTTATCATGGCGAGGGCTGTGTCGGCGGCTTCAATGCCTTTGTGACCGGCGGGACCACCCACGCGATCAAGAGCCTGCTGCTCGGAGTTGACGGTAAGCACTCCGAATATCACAGGTGTTGAGCCTTGAGCGTTAAGAGCCGTTACGCCTTGAGTAACGCTCTGACACACATAGTCGAAATGGGGAGTGTCGCCTCTCACTACCGCGCCAAATACTATTACTGCCTCGATGTCGGGGCGAGAAGTGATTATTCGTGAAGCGGCATAGGTGAGTTCTACCGCTCCGGGCACTTCGACCATCAGCATGTTGTCGGCGGTTACACCACATTCGCTAAGGCGGTTAACGGCTCCTTTTTCAAGCTCATGGGTGATTTTTGCGTTCCATTGGGCTGTGATTACGGCAACTTTTACATCTTTGAGCGCTGTGGGGGCGAAGTCAGGTCGTGAGGTTGACATATATTTAGAAGGGATGAGTGTTAATTATCGGGGGAAGATTTTATGCCATATTGAGAGAATGTCAAAGGCTCCGGTGCGGGCTGCGTTGAGCTGTTCGGAGATCTGGATATAAAGGTCCTGCCGCCCCATTTTGGTGGCCTTATGGAGCATTGTGTTGAGCAGATGAACACCCTTTTCTTTGGCCGGCTTGTAGGCGAGCAGCGAAATGCCGAGTTCAACCGACAGCTCAAGCTGGGCGATTGAGAACTCGGGCTCGAGCTTGGTTAACATTCTCAGGGCTTTAGTGAAATATTGTATCGCCTCGCGATGTTTGTTCATTTTGGCGAGGGTGCGCCCTTCATCGGCCAGAACGTTGATGAGATGCATGGTGGCGTCGTCGCCGTTGGCGGTGTTTTCGCTATCGGCCACCGACTGTTTGAGCGAGTCGAGCGCTTTGGCCTGTTTAGAGCTTGAGCGATATACCTTGGGTGCCTCAGCTACGGCAAGAATATGAGGAGCGGTGTAGCGCTCGGGATTCATGCGCTCAAGTCGCTCGAAAAGTTTTATCGATTTTTCGATTGCTCTCTCGGCCTGACGGAACTCGTTGCGTCGGTAATGAATCTGGGTGATGTCATAGAGCAACGAGGCGAGAAGGCTCAGAAACGGCTCATCTTTTCTTTTGGGTTCGCGCGCCAGAATATTGAGAGTCGAGGCAGCCGTCGAGATGGCATTGTCGAGCTTGTCGGCGTTGATTAGAAGAGCAGTGAGCACCTGAAGCATTGCCGCGTGAAGGTCAAGCGATTTGCGATCGGTGTTGCCGGCTCTCGACAGCATTTCGTCAAAAGCCACTATATAGTCGATTGCGAGGCGGGAGTTGCCTTGCTGTTCGAGGTCTCCGGCTGTCGAGCGAATAAGATCAAAAGCCTCGTTAAAAGGCATCTCGTCGACAGCGCGTCTCAATTCACCCATAGCAGCATCATCGATGGCAAGGTTGGAGATTTTAGCCGGTGAGGTTGTGGGGGGAATGAAGAGAGGCTGAAGCGAGTTTGATTCGGTCATTTCAGGCAGCCGTGGGGAAGTTTGATTCTAATGAAAAATTAAAGGTGATCGATACCTCCGCGGTCAACAGCGCTGTCGGCCATCGAGTTGGCCTCGGTGATTATGTCGCTGAGGGTAGCGGTGTCGAGGGTGGGTATCTTCTTGCGCTTGATGTTGAGGTCGATGAGCGCGGAAACCACTCCTGCAAGAGCGCCGGAGTTCCACATCAGTGAGATCGGCGGACGCGAGATAGGAGTGCTGACCTTGTTGTCGTTGTGATAGAAGGTCATCTGGCGGGTATCGGCGTCGATGTTGACCATAGCGGGGCAGTAGAATTTCACATGCTCGTTATAGCAA
>JAIDXU010000184.1 GCA_029058455.1 Paramuribaculum sp. | reverse complement strand
AGAAGCCATCTATCTCTCTGGAGTTTGTTACTGACAATCAGTTGACTTTATTCTGACTCCTTATGTCGAACTCACGTAGTTTAAGGATTACTCACTGATGGATGCCGACATGTTTGATGCCGATGAGAAAAAACATCAGCATGAAACGCAGTTCCCTATCGACGAGCAGAAATGCTATGAAATGGGGCAACGTCTTGTTGCAAAAGCCATGGAGTTAAACACCAAAGAATAAATCTATGGAAAATAAAATAGGAGGAATGCTTACACACGCAGATAATGCCATTCTTGTGATTGATATGCAAAAAGAGTGGCTTGCCCCTGATGCCACATTCCGAAATGATAATGCCGTTGCCACTATCCCTGCAATCAAGAAATTTCTTGATTGGGGCCGGGCAAACGACTGGGCTATCATATATGTTTATCGGGTTCAACGCATATCCGGTATAGATGCGGATATGTTCCGTCGACATTTCTTTGAAGATGGTAAGCCATATTGTCTGCCCGGCTCAGTCGGAGCAGAGATGCCAGACGAAATTGCTCCACAATCCGGAGATATTCAGATACACAAGCAACGCTTCGACTGCTTTATGGGAACAGACCTTGAAATAGTCTTAAGAGGTCTCGGTGTGAAGAATATCTACATCACAGGTACTCAATACCCTAATTGCATAAGAACTACTGCCGTTGCTTCAATGGAACGCAACTATCCGACAACGGTTCTTACAGACTGCTGTTCAGCATTGACAGAAGAAGTTGCCAACGCCAATATCTATGACCTGAAAAACATGGGCATAAGCTGTATCACATCAATAGATGTTATGCAATCGGCGAATAATGAATAACGTTACGATAATCAAATAATCCTACATCATACAATTAGAATCACGATAGCCATAAATATTCTGATTATTGAATAGTCGGCTTTTGAGCATGTAGGGGGGGGTGGAATTAATCTTTTTGCGAGGCAAAATGTTTTTATTTATGAAACCTTTATCCTAATCTTATTCTTAGCTATGAACGACAAAATCACCTATGAGGAGCGCAAAGAGCTCCCCGACTCGGTGTTCGGATTGCCTGAACGCCGTGAATACCCTATGCCGGATGCGGCCCATGTCAGAGCCGCCGAATCCTATTTCCGCTATTGCCCTGAAGATCTCAGGCCGAAGTTAGCGCGCGCCATTCTCGCCCGCGCAAAACAATTCGGGGTCAATGTCCACAGCCCCGAGATCCTGCAATATGCCTCCGAGCAGTAATCTCTCAAGCATGACATTCTGAATATTGCGTCGCTAAAGCGCGTAAGTTGATTTAATCGGCCCGGTTAGCCTCTCATGAGACTGATCGGGCCGATTATTAATGGGGTGGGGTTTCGTGGGGTGGAAAGTTTTTAATAACTTTGCGGAAATAGCGTGATTGAGGATGAGGAATCCTCGTCAGAACAAATTTTAATAAAGGATGGCAAATAAAAACCCTATAACTTTCGACCGCACGGTGAGAGCTTTGGTCACGGTGGCTGTGATTGTCGTGATTTTTCAGCTCGTTTATTATCTGCGCAATGTGTTGCTGCCGTTTTGCGTGGCATGTATAATAGCCTATCTGCTTGAGCCGGTGGTGGCGTTTCAGCAAAAGCGATTGAAAATGCGTCGACGCGCCGTGCCTGTGCTGCTTACTCTCATCGAGGCGGCGGTTGTGGCGGGCACGATATGCTATTTCTTCATACCGTCGGTAATTGACGAAATAGGTGAGCTCGACAGGATTGTCAAGGCCTCGGAGGGGCATGGAAACAGTTTGATGTTTATTCCTCCCGAAGTTGAGGACTCTATCCGCAACTATCTGAGCTATAACAATATCGTTGATTTTATCAATGACGGAAGAATCACGGCGGTGCTCAACAAGAGCACAACCGCTCTGGCCGCTACCGTCGATTTTCTGATGCATACGCTCGAGTGGCTCATGACCTTTATCTATGTGATATTCATAATGCTTGATTATAAGCAGCTTATGAAGGGATTTCACAGCATGGTGCCTCCCCGCTACAGAGACGCTGTCTATCCGGTGTTTGACGATATTAAGAACAACATGAACCGCTATTTTAGGTCGCAGGCGGTGATAGCTGCTTGTGCGGCGGTGTTATATTGCATAGGTTTTTCGATAGTGGGTCTGCCGATGGCTATTGTGATGGGCCTGACGGTGGGTGTGCTCTATATGATACCCTATTTTCAGTATATCACCATTATCCCGGTGATGGTGTTGTGTTACATCTATTCACTCACGGGCGAATGTGTGTTCTGGACCGAGCTGGGTAAATGCGCGCTCGTCTATGTGATTTCGCAGTCGATATGCGACTATATGCTCACTCCCAAAATCATGGGCAAGACCCTCGGCCTCAATCCCGCCATAATTCTGCTTGCGCTGTCGGTGTGGGGCTCGCTTATGGGTATAATAGGCATGATAATAGCACTGCCTGTAACTTCCCTGCTGATAGCTTATTATAAGAGATATGTTATAAAACCTGTGTCGTCAGACAGCGGGGAGAAATCCACCGCCGGCCAACGACACAAAACAGTTGACAATTAGGATTATAGGCTTAGAAGCAGAGGGAGAATGTCGCTCTGCGCTCCGGGAGCGGTGAGCTTGAGCGAATAGCCCGAGGAGGTGAGATTGAACACGCTTCTGAGAGTGCCCTGCCGGTCTTTGGAGAGCCATGACAGCGGCACCACACATACCATTGCGCCCTCTTTGCCCTCCATGTCGGGAGCGAATGAATTGTTGGCTTTGCCGTCGAGGGGAAGGGTCGACAGAGTGAGATAGCCGTCGAGGTTGCCGAGTTTCACGGTCATGTCGCCGAGGTTTACGGTTGTGACGCCCTCTTTGTCGGTCTGAGGATTAAAGCCGGTCTGCTCGGCCAGACTTCTGATCTGCTCTATGGCGTCGTTGACCTCTTTCTGAGGCATACGGGCCATGACAAGGAAATCTATCATGTCGGGAGAGGGATTGTTGATGTCAGCGCCCTCGCGCGGCACTGCGGCCACGGCTACGGTGCCGTCGATCGACTTGAGGTAGGGAAGAATGAGCGAAATGGCAAAATTGGCCTCACGGTTAAAGGCGCTCACAAGTCGTGAGGCGGCGTCCCAGTCAACTTCAGGCGTAAGACCCACAGCCGCTACAATGGCTGCGTTGTCGGGCACATATCTGAGGAAATCGTTGCTGATGGTGGTAAAGCCCGGAATCTCAACCGGTTTGCCGGTCGACAACATCCTCTGGCCGTTGAGGGCAATGGTATTATCATTTATGGTGAGCTGGCTGCATATCCATTGCGACTCATCGCCGTCAAGCGGCAATTTTTCGTCGAGCTGATGGCAGTTGAAAGCCATAATCACTGCTCCGTTGCCGTTTTCGAGATATTCGGCGAGACCTTTATATTCTGTAATGTTGTTCTTGCCGCTGAGATTCACGGCATTGGTCACCGCCTCGGCAAGTTCTTGAGAAGAGCGACATTCGGCCATCCATGCAAATCCGGGAGTGAGTTTGCTGAGAGCTATGTGCAGATTTGACTCCTGATTGGTGAAAATCTTGAATTCGGCGCCCTCGCCACCTTCGCTCACATATCCGGCGTCGGTGAGCTTGGCAGTGAAATTGTCATCGTTGTCAACGGCAAAAACCGTAAGGTCGAGCCCGCTTCCCTGAGTGAAGAAAGCGGCCACACCGTCAGAGTTGGCATTTGACACCACGGCGCGCATTTCCTTGAGATCGGATGAAATTTTTGACGCATTTTCGTCGGTGAGTCCTGCATCGGTAAGGTCGCTGAAATTGACTATCGCGGTCATTGAGGCCGACGCGGGCACGTTGTGGAGCAGTTTACCTCGCGAAGGGGCATTGCACGAAGCAGCCGCTATAAGGAGAACTACCGCGGCTATCAGGCCGCACATACTTGAAAATTGTTTCATAAAGCGCTGTTTTAAAGTTGCTACATATATATAATAACAACTTCCCTCCCCATAATC
>JAIDXU010000183.1 GCA_029058455.1 Paramuribaculum sp. | reverse complement strand
CTATAGGAGGCGTTTTGACTCGGAGGGGGCGGGAGGGAGAGAGTAATTTTGCAACGTTTTCACCAACCTGTTAAATAATCACCGCTTATGGAACAACCCGAAATCACTCCCGACACCTGCGCCGCCATCTATGGAGGCTCAGCCCCTCAAAGCGATCGCCCAGAAAGCGACACCGACGTTTCCGCCAATCCCGAGCCTAAGCCTGAACCTAAGCCCGAGCCCGAGCCGATTGAAAAGCTGCTTGAAGAGGCTGAGCGGAAAGGCTATCTGAGAGGCCGCAACGAGGCTCTCGCCGGGATTTATAACTCACCCGCCGTGTGGGAGGAGCCCGACAACAATATCCCCGACCCGTCGCTGAGGCCCTCGCCGGCTGACAGCTTCCTGACCGGGCGCCGCAAAGGGGTGTGGGAATAACCCTCTCCCTCAAAATCTTTTATCTCTTAATCTATAAAAACCATCAACAGAACTTATGGAAAACAACAATCCCGCAGTAATCACCGGCACCGCCGGCGGCAATCACATCGTCAACGCTCCCGCCACCACCGCCCTCGTGCGCGAAGCCTCTCCCTCGCTGCTGCTCAACGAAGTGGAGCAGAGAGTGGTGAGAGTGCGCCCCATGTCAACACCGGTCGACCAGATAACCCGCATGATAGGAGCGCGCAAGGCCTCGAGCATGGTGGTTGACTATTACACTGTCGACACCAAGCCCACCGAAGCATTAATCGAGGACTTCGAAGCGGTGACCGGCCAGAGCTATGACAACTCGCGCCTCTACACCCTCACGACCACCGACAACGACATCTTCGCCCCCACCGAGACCATTCTGCTGCCGGAGGTAAATGTAACGGGCGACAACGGGCGCAAGGTTCCCTTGATGCTCTATGTGGTTGGGCGCGCTGCCGACGGCTCGTCGCTGAGTGTGATAGCTGTAAACGGCCCGATCGACTCCTCAGGTCTGCGCACGGCCAACAACGTAGACCCCGAGATGAGGCTCGTGAGAATGGGTCGCGCTGCCGCCGAGCTCGACATGCAGACCGATCAGTTTGAGGCTATGCCCACCAAAGCTTCTAATAACTGTCAGATTTTCAAGGCCCAAGTAGAACAGAGTGCAATTTTAGGTCAGACCCGCAAGGAGATAGACTGGAGCTTCACCGACCAGGAAGAGGCTGCGGTGATGGATATGCGTCTGGGCATGGAGAAAAGCTTTCTGTTTGGCGCCAAAGGTCGTCTCACCAATCCCCGCAAGGGTGACGAAACCCTGCTCACCGGAGGAATATGGAATCAGGCCGGCAACGACTACACCCTCGGGAGCGGCGAGCTGACCCATGCGCGCCTTGTGAAACTGATGCGCGCCGCCTTTACCGGAGGAGCGGCCGGCTCAAACCGCAAGGTGCTGATAGGAGGCAGCGGACTGATAGAGCGTCTTAACGCCATGGAGCCTATGCGCACTGTGGGCGCCGGCGACAAGGTGACCCGCTGGGGCATTGACTTCAACGAAATCAACTCGAAATTCGGTACCCTCTATGTTGTTCACTCCGAGGTGTTCGACAACTGCGGCCATGAGAACGACGGCCTTATAATCGACCCGGAATATATGACCAAATACACCCATGTGCCTTTTAATGTGGAGCATCTCGACCTCAAGAAATCGGGTGTGAGAAACGTTGACGCCCTCGTGATAACCGAAGCGAGCTGCGTGGTGCTCCGTCACCCCAACGCTCATCTCCGTATCACCGGCACACTCTGATTCCCCCTCATCGTCATGCTCAAAACCTACACACTGACCGAGATGATCGGGGAATGGCGCACACGCTGCGGATTCGAGCCGCTGAGAGCCGACTGCATAGCCCAATGCTCGGGCACCGATGTCGATGCCCATCTCACCCGGCTGATCGGCGACTGGTATATCAATCTGCTGCTCACCGCCCCTGCCGCGCTCCTTAATGTGGAGGAAACGGCTCCAATCTGCACTCTCTCGGAGGGGAGAGTGACAGCGGGGCCGGGAGTGGTGAGAGTCACTTCGGTGAAGCTCTCGGGGTGGGTCAACGAGGCTGAACCGCTCACCCGCGACTCGCCCGCCGCCCAAAGAGCCCTCGCCCTGCGCGCCAACCCCTATTCGGCCGCCGGAGTCAACACTCCCGCCGCAGTTCTCTCGCCGTCGGGCGACTCAATCGAAGTGTGGCCCTGCGATGAATCAAGCCGCCTCCTGTCGGCCAAAGGGATAGTATATAATACCGACTCCGAACTATTCACCCTGTCGCCGACGCTGTTAGCCGACATTCCCCGATATTTCAAATCGTTAGCCGAACTATGAACAGTTTTAACCAAGCCTACAAAGCATGGGCGCAACTCGCTACTTTCCGCGCCAACCGCCTGAGATATAAAAACTACACCTACGGGCGGCAATGGGAGGACCCCGCCGAATATCAGGGGCGGATAATCACCGAGGGGGAAAGATCGCTCAAAATGGGCCGTAGACCCATGACCAACAACCTCATTCGCCGGATGGTGAAGAGCATCGTGGGGAGATTCCGCCACCGCCTCATAACCGACGCCGACAACACCCGCGACAAAACCGAGCCTTCGCCCGGCATGGCCGAAACCGCCCGACGCAACATGCTCGACGAACTCGACTGCCGAATGCTCGAGGAATTTCTGATTTCGGGTTGCGCGATACAGAGAGTTGTAAACGAGCGGCGGCATGGAGGCACGGGGGTGTGGGTCGACAACGTAGACCCCGACAGATTTTTCTGTAACGCCTATTCCGATCCCCGCGGCTTCGATATCGAACTTATAGGTCAGCTCCATGACATGAGCCTGCGCGAAGCGGTGGCGCGGTTCGCACCCGAAGGGGGAAGAGAGGCCGAGCGGGTGGCGTCGCTGCTTACCTCACCTTGCGCCACAGGCGCGGGATTGCGCCCCGGATTTTTCAGCGGCTCAGACGACAAATGCCGAGTGATTGAAGTCTGGACCCTCGAAGCCGACAGCTCACTGCGCTGTCACGACCCCGAGAAAGGAGAGCTGTTCACCCTGTCGGAAACCTCGGCTCCGCGCCTCAGAGATTTCAACCTGAAGCGCCGTCAGCAATCGCTCCGTGAGGTTAAATCGCGCCCCGTGACCACCCTCACATGGCAATGCCGATGGTATGCTCCCGACGGCACCCTACTCATGTCGCGCCCGTCGCCCTATCCCCACCGGAGCCATCCATTCGTGGTGAAACACTATCCCATGACCGCCGGCGAGACCCATTCGCCGGTAGAGGATGTAATCGACCAGCAGAGGTATATCAACCGTATAATAACCCTCATCGACCATATCATGAGCGCGTCGGCCAAAGGGGTGCTGCTCTTTCCGGTTGATCAGAAACCTGAAAACCTCTCGTGGGAACAGATAGCCGAAAGATGGGCCAACCCCGCCGGACTGCTCCCCTACGTGCCCTCGCTGACCGGCAACGCGCCTCAGCAGATAATCAACAACTCACGCCCCGAAAACGCCTATTCGCTGCTCGAGCTCGAGCTGAAACTGATGGATCAGGTGTCGGGAGTAAACGGTGCGCTCGACGGCCGCACCCCCGAGACCGCCACTTCGGCCGCCCTCTACGGCGCTCAGACCGAAAACGCCACCATCGCCCTGCTCGACGTGTTTGCCGCCTTTGATTCGTTCCGCTCGCGCCGCGACGCCATGATAGCGTCGTTTGGCTGAAAAAAGAGAGGATGCGACGTAAAAAACCATTACGCCGCATCCTCTTTTTATGCGCTAACCCTCAGATTATCAATCCTTGATAGCGTAGGGTTTGGTTGAAATCCTGGGAGTCAGGGGTTTGGCATTTGCCTTAGCCTCGTCAGCCTGACGGAGCATTTCCTTGACGGCGGCCTTGAGCTGGGGATCGTCGCCCGACAGCTGTGACTCGGGAGAGTTATAAATCTCAATGTCGGGCATAAGCTCGAGATTTTCGAGATAGTTGCCATCCATATCGATCATACCGACCTGAGGCACACCGAACACCAGAGAGGGATCGAGCTGGGTTTCCCACCACACGGCAGTCATGGTGCCGGGCACGGGAGCGCCGATAACCTTGCCGAGACCGAGGGTCTTGTAGGTCCAGGGGAAACCGTGGGCGTTGCTGTAGTTATCCTCACACACCATCACGCATGAAGGCTTGGTCCAGCGGTTGAAGGGATCGTCGCCTACATACTGACCGCGCGGCATAAACTGGGCGAACTTCTGACCCGAGAGCAAAATGGCGAGATCTTCGTGAAGCCATCCGCCGCCGTTGTGGCGGGTGTCGATAATCACAGCCTCGCAATTGCGGTAGCGGCCCAGCAGGTCGGCGAATGTTTTGCGGAAAGAGGGGCTATCCATGCCCTGAATGTGGATATAACCCACACGGCCGTCGGAAAGCTTCTCAACCATGTCGCGCTTCGACTGAATCCAGCGCTGATAGAGCTGTGAGTTAAGCGAGCTTGTGGGCTTTACAATCTGCTCCTCGACCTTGCTGCCGTTTTTCACAGTCAGCACGGTGTGTTTGCCGGCCAGACCGCCCAGGAGAGGATAGTAGTCTTCGCCGGCCTTGATGGGCTGACCGTTGATGGCGGTGATGATCGAACCGGCCTTGACCTTGCTGCCGGCAATGTCGAGAGGACCGTTGACAATCACCTCGGCCACCTTGAGACCGTCGCCGTTGTAGCTTTCGTCGAAGAAAGCGCCGAGCTGAGCCACACTTCTAACCTTGGAGCTCTCGACAGTGCCATAGAAACGGGCACCGGTGTGGGAGGCGTTAAGCTCACCGAGCATTTCGCTCAGCAACTCCTGGAAGTCGTAGTTATTGTTGATGTGGGGAAGCATGGCGGCATAGGCGTCGCGATAGCCGGCCCAGTCGATGCCGTGAATATCGGGATCATAGAACTTGTCAGCCACCTGGCTGTAGACATGATCGAGAATATATTTACGCTCGAGAGCGGGGCGGTAGGTATGTTCGGTTTCATAATCGATGTTGCTTGAACGACCGTTGCCGAGCTCAAGTTTCTTGATGCCGTAGCCGCCCCTGAGATAGAGATTGTTGATCTTCTCGTCGGGCACGAGGCTACCGCCGCCGGCACCCTTGATAAGAATACGTGTGGAGTGGTCGAGCAGGTCTCTCACCCAGAGATCATATCCTCCTTCGAAAGCCGAAGTATAATAGATCTTCTTGCCGTCGGCGGCAAGAACAGCGTCGCTGAGATGTGAGGAGTTGGGGGTGAGGCGGATAATGCGGTCATGACGGTGGTCGAGGTCAAACTTCAGCTCCTTATCCTTGGCCTTGTCGTCGTCTTTCTTGTCGTCAGACTCATCTTTCTTATCCTTTTTGCCCTTTTTGCCTTTCTTATCTTTTTTGTCTTTATCCTTGTCTTTGTCGTCGTCTTTCTTCTTGTCGTCAGACTCCTTTTTCATGGCTTCGGCCAGTTCGCGCTCCTCTTTCGAGAGACGGAAGTTGTCGTAGGCCTCACCGTCGAAGAACATGATGTAGACGTCGTTTTCAGCGCCCCAGCTGCCGTGGCTGCGATAGCCGGCGCGGTCGCTGGTGTAGATCATGGCTTTTCCGTCGAGCACCCATTTGGGATTGCCGTCGCTGTAGCCGCTCATGGTGAGGTTGGTCACTTCGCCCGAGCCGTCGGCCTTGACGAGAGCGATGTCATGGTTGTTCCAGCCGCCGCGGTCGATATATTCCACGAGGAGCCATTTCGAATCGGGGCTCCATGAATAGGTCTGGTCGCCGTCGGTGTAGCTGTAGTTATATTCGGCGGGGAGCACGGTGCGCACTTTCTTTGACTCGAGATTGTAGACACACACCTCGGTACGGTCGCGCAGGAAAGCGATCTCCTTGCCGTCGGGAGAGAATGTGGGCTGGAAGCAGGCTTTTTCCTCGACAATGAGGGGTTCCTCCTTGAGTTCACGGGCATAGGTGAACTTCTTGTCATCGTCGCGCACAAGCGAAGTGCGGTAGATGCCCCACTTGCCGTCACGCTCGCTGCTGTAGATAATCGAGCGGCCGTCGGGCGAGAAATCAACGTTGCGCTCCTGTTCGGGAGTGTCGGTAATGCGCTTGGTGGTGGAATAGTCGAGCGAGGTCACGAAAACATCGCCGCGGCTTATGAAGGCAATCTCCTTGCCCTTTTCGTTGAGGGCTATGTCGCCGCTTATGCCCATATTCCAACGGGCTATCTCGTCGGGCGAGAAAGTATCGCCCACGATTGTCACCTCGAGTTTCTCGGGCTTTCCGCCGGGAGCGAGAGTATAGATCTCGCCGTTCCAGCTATAACATACCTTACCGTCGTTAGAGGCGGTGAGGAATCTCACGGGGTGATATTTATAATCGGTGAGCTGAGTTTCGGTCTTGCCGTCGAGACTGCGGAGATAAACGTTAAACGTGCCGTCCTGCTCGCTCAGATAATAATACTGATCCTTGCCGGGAGCCCACACGGGGTTGCGGTCCTCGCCTCTGAACGATGTGAGCTTGGTGTAGGTGCGCTTTTCGGCGGGTTTGTTGACCGGAGTAGCCATCCACACGTCGCGGGCTATAGAGCTCTGATGATGTTTGCGGAACTCATCCTCATAACCTTTCTTGTCATGATAAAGCATACGCTTGCCCACGGGGTCGATGGAGATGTTCTCCATAGTGAGCGACGAGAAAAGCTGAGGTCTGCCACCATCGAGGCTCACGCTCCACACCTGGGGGAACTGTCCGGAGGGGAACTGAGAGTCGGCCACGTCGGGCATAACCGACGACTTATATAACACAGTATTGTTGTCGAGAAAAGCGATAGGATATTCGGCGGCGGTGTTGGTGGTGATGCGTTTGGGCTCACCTCCCTGTGCATCCACCACATAAAGGTCAAGATTGCCCATGCGGTCGGAAGCAAACACTATTTTCGAGCCGTCGGGACTCCATATCGGCCTCGAGTCATAGGCACGGTTGGTGGTGAGGGCACGGGCCCTTCCGCCGTCGGCACCCGCTATATAGATGTCACCCATATAGGAAAAAGCGATATTCTGTCCGTTGGGTGAAATAGCCGGATAGCGCAGCCACAGAGCGTCGCCCTCGGCCACAGGCACCGCTCCCCATGCGCCCAATGCTGAGGCAGCCATAGCGGTCGCCATCATCATGGTCTTGATTTTGTTCATGTCGTTATGATGTGATAGAGATTGATTTGAATAATCATTGTAAGTGTGGCAAAATTAGATATTATTTTCCACACACACAAATCACTAAGAGCCCGGGAGACGAGGGGTATATAAATGATGAAAGTGCACTACTTCACAGTAGCGCACCTCCCTCATAACCAAAATTCAAGTATGTAAAATTCTTTAAGTCAGATTATTGTTTCGACAATCGGCCGGAACAGATGTAACCGGGAGATTGAGATCCGATTTGTAATTGCAAAGTTAGCAATTTGAGCTGACCTGTGCAAGTGAGGAAGTGCAAACAAACATTAAATAAACTAAATGAGGATTTTAACACTTTGTCTTCCCCACTTTTCAGGCGGCTTACATCTCAAAAACGCCTCTGTGTCGCAAAAATTGTGTAACTTCGCGGTCTATAACCATTATTAACCATTATGAACACTTATTCACCACCCCGCATATTGCTGGGCCTCACGCTCGACGAGCTCACCGAAGTGGCGGCCTACTACGGACTGCGCCCCTTTGCCGCCCGGCAGATGGCCCGCTGGCTATATGAGAAGCGTGTCACCTCGATAAGCGAGATGACCGACCTCCCCGCCGCCGTGCGCCGCAGAATGGAGGAGGAGCTGCAGGTGGGGCGCTACGCACCCAAGGCCGAGGCCATTTCAGTTGACGGCACCGCCAAATATCTGTGGGAAGGCGCCGGAGGATGTGACATTGAATCGGTGTTCATACCCGACCGCGATCGCGCCACCCTGTGTGTCAGCTCGCAGGCGGGATGTAAGATGGGTTGCACCTTCTGCATGACCGGTCGTCAGGGCTTTCACGGCCAGCTCACCACCGCCCAGATTATCAATCAGGTTTTTTCGGTGCCCGGCTCTGAGCGCCTCACCAACCTCGTGTTTATGGGCATGGGCGAACCGGCCGACAACGCCGACAATGTAATCAAAGCGATCGAAATACTCACCGCAAAGTGGGGCGCGGCCCGTAGTCCCGGCCGAATCACCGTCAGCTCGATAGGCGCGATACCGGGATTGAAAAAGATTCTCGACCTCACCAAAGTGCATATCGCCATCTCGCTCCACTCTCCTCTCGCCTCGCAGCGACTCGAACTCATGCCGGTCGAGAAAGCGTTTCCCATAGCCGAGGTGCTCTCGCTGCTGCGCGGATATGACTTCGCCCATCAGCGCAGGCTCTCGTTTGAATATATAATGTTTGACGGAGTAAACAGCTCAATGCGCAGCGCGGCCGCCCTCGGCCGAATGTTAAAAGGGCTTCACTGCCGTGTAAACCTGATACGCTTCCACGCCATTCCCGGCTCGCCGCTCAAGGGATGTTCGCAGGAAGTGATGGAGCAATTCCGCGACCGTCTCAACGAAATGGGCATCACCGCCACCATACGCGCGTCGCGCGGAGAGGATATAATGGCGGCCTGCGGCATGTTGGCAGGACGTCAGCGCAAAACCACCGAGGAGAGTTGAAATGATGTCTTCCACCCCTGAATATTGTGTATTTTGACTCTGAGACCCTTGTTTTAACAAAATTTAACGTTGCTATATTTTTAGAGTGTGATTCATTTAACTACTTTTGCAAAATAATAGAAAAGATAACAAAATTTCAAATCAATATCTAACACCAACACCAATTCATTTATGAAAAAATTTACTCTTTTCGCATCTATGCTTTTGGCCGGTGTAAGTTCTCTGTTTGCTGCCACCGACTTCCTGGCCAAACCCGAGATTACTACCGACGAAGCTAACCCCATCACCTACTGTATCATCAACTATCGTGGTGACTGCTACTCAGTGAAGGGTGACTCAACCATGACCGCTATGGCCGCTCAGGACTATGGCATGTCATCAATCATGACTCCCTACATCGACGAAACCGCTATCTGGTATTTCACCGACGCCGGTGACGGTGGTGTTTACATCAACAACGTAGGTATCGAAGGTACAATCGACGGCACACAGGCTATCCTCCTCGACCTCGGCGAAGGTGCTCCCTACTACATCCTCGAAAACGGTGTTAACAACTGCGGTCTCGCAATCTCAATCGAACCTACTCTCACCACAGGCGTAACCTGTATCGACGCCGCCAACCACTCTGCAGTTCTTTCTCCCGGATGGTCACCCCGTCCCGGCGACTGGCAGGGTACTTGCTGGATCTTCGTTAAAGTTGACGGCAACGACATGGATGCCGCTCAGGAAGCTTGCGAAGCTGTCTACAGAGAAGTACACCCCTCACCCGAAGTAATCCTTGCCGCCAAGATCAAAGCCGCTATCGACACCGCTCTTGCCAAGGTTAACCTCTATATCGGTATCTCACCCTGGACAGACGAGCTCTTCAAAGATTTCCCCGCTCGTATCAAGGCTATCCCCACTACCGACACCACTCTCGAGGACGTTCAGGCTGCCATCGAAGAAGTTATGTTTGATGCTGAAGACGCTACCTTCGACGCTACCGACATCATCGCTGAAAACCTCCCCGGCAAGTCATTCACTCTCCAGAGCTCACGTCGCTTTGGTCTTGACAGAAACGCTACCTATCTCGGTGCCGGCAAGCGCATGCACTATGAGATCGAAGATGGCGACACCATCGGTCAGGAAGAAGTTGATATCTTCTACTGCTACTGGATGCCCGAAAATGAAACATATTCATACTGCGTTTGGACTGCCGAAGAATCAGAAGATGGCGGTATCTATCTCTACAACGTAGGCTCAAAGACCTATCTCAGCTGGGAAACTCTCGGCTTTGGCGAAGCTTCAGCTCTCATCCTTCCCGCCGAAAGCGTTGACGACGCTCAGACATTTGCCTTTGAATTTGTTGACAACGCATATCCCGGTATCGCTTTCTATAACGAAAACAGCCAGGGTGTAAACGTTGATACCCGTAACGCCGCACTCCCCGCTCCCGCCGTATACTACAACTATCAGGAC
>JAIDXU010000182.1 GCA_029058455.1 Paramuribaculum sp. | reverse complement strand
GTTGTCTTACCTGGATTCGAACCAAGACAGGCAGAACCAAAAACTGCAGTGCTACCATTACACCATAAGACAATCCTATGCACCTACAGAAAAAATCCTGCGGTTTGCGAGTGCAAAGTTAGGAGTTGTTTTTGATGTATGCAAATTTTACGCAAATTATTTTGCGATGAGGAGGAAGTGGTTACGTTTGCCGCGTGACACGAGAATATATTTGTCGTTGAGCAACATTTCGGGGGTTACAATCAGCTCGGGATCGGTGGCTTTCTCCTTGTTGACCGAGAGACCGCCCTGTTGTGTCATCTTGCGCATTTCACCTTTTGAGGGGAACACGGGAGCACCTTCGGTGAGCAGCTCGATGAGTCTCACGCCCTCGTTGATTTTCTCGCGTGACACCTCAAACTGGGGCACACCCTCCATGATTTCGAGCAAAGTGGCTTCGTCGAGATTGTGGAGGGCTTCGGTAGCCTTGGGATTGAAGAGAATCTGTGAAGCCTCGACAGCCTTGTCATAAAGCTCTGCGGAGTGAACCATCGTTGTGATTTCTCTGGCAAGACGATGCTGCAGGGGGCGTTTACCGGGATCTTCGTTCTGCTGGGCGATGAGATCCTCGATTTCCTCTTTGGAGAGTTCGGTGAAAATCTTGATATATTTCTCGGCGTCGGCGTCAGACACGTTGAGCCAGAACTGATAGAACTTATAGGGAGAAGTATATCTCGCGTCAAGCCACACGTTGCCTGACTCGGTTTTGCCGAATTTGCCGCCGTCGGCCTTGGTGATGAGGGGGCAGGTGAGAGCAAAGGCTTCTCCGCCGAGTGTGCGGCGAATCAGCTCTGTGCCGGTGGTGATGTTGCCCCACTGGTCGGAACCTCCGAGCTGCAGACGGCAGTTTTTCTCGCGGTAGAGATTGAGGAAGTCATAGCCCTGAACGAGCTGATAGGAAAACTCGGTGAATGACATGCCCTGCTGAGACTCGCCCAAAAGACGTTTCTTAACAGAGTCTTTGGCCATCATATAGTTGACGGTGATATGTTTGCCTACGTCGCGGATAAAGTCGAGGAATGAAAAGTTTTTCATCCAGTCGTAGTTGTTGACCATTTCGGCGGCGTTGGGGGCGTCGGAGTCAAAGTCAAGAAACTTGGCGAGCTGAGCCTTGATAGCTTCCTGATTGTGGCGCAGAGTTTTCTCGTCGAGCAGTTTGCGCTCCTGACTTTTCATCGAGGGGTCGCCGATCATGCCGGTGGCACCGCCCACGAGAGCGATGGGCTTGTGGCCTGAGCGCTGGAAATGTTTGAGCATCATCACGCCAACAAGGTGGCCGATGTGGAGAGAGTCGGCGGTGGGATCGATGCCGAGATATGCTGTGGTCATCTCTTTTTCGAGCTGTTGCTCTGTGCCGGGCATCATCTGGTGAATCATGCCGCGCCAAGTGAGTTCTTCAATAAATGACATTGTGGAGATATGGAATGATTTAGATTTATTTTTGATTGAATTGAGCTGTCACTCAGCTGAGTGCTTTGATCGAGCGGGTGAGTGTGGCTATTTTCGATTCGGCATCGGCGAGTTTCTTTTTCTCAGCCTCAACCACGGCGGCGGGAGCCTTGTCGACAAACTTCTGATTTGAAAGTTTTTTCATCACCGAGTTGCGGAAGCCTTCGTAATAGGTAAGGTCTTTGTTGAGACGCTCGAGTTCGGCTGCGGTGTCGATAGTGTCGGCCAGCGGCACATTAACCTCGATGGTGCCAACCATAAACGAGGCGTCGGCGGGATTGGATTCCTGATTGTGGGCTATCGAAGTGATGTTGGCAAGCTTGGCGATAACCGAATCCTGACGATCATCCCATGAGCCTATCACTTTGAGCTCGAGAGCCTGACGGGGTGAGATCTGCTTTTCAGCGCGGATATTTCTCACGGCGTTGACCACCTCTTTGGCGTGTTCGATGAGGGGAGCGATGTCGTTGGCTACGGTCGAGGGAACAGGTGTGGGAGCATACATGATCGATTCTCCCTCGCGGCGCTCGCAGAGATGCTGCCACAGCTCTTCGGTGATAAAGGGCATGAAGGGGTGGAGCAGACGCAGCAGAGAGTCGAAGAATGAGAGTGTGGCTTCGAGGGTGGCGGGATCGGAGGGTGAGCCGTAGGCCGGCTTGACCATTTCGAGATACCATGACGAGAATTCGTCCCAGAACAGACGGTAAACCTCCTTTACAGCCTCCGAGATGCGGAACTTTGACATGAGGTCGTTGATTTCCACAATCGATTCAGAGAGTTTGGCGTCGAACCATTCGATGGCACGTTTGGCCGATTCGGGCTGAGCTACCGAAGGATCGCTTTCCCAACCTTTCACAAGTCTAAATGCGTTCCAGATCTTGTTGCAGAAGTTACGGCCTGTTTCGCAGAGTTTGGTATCGAAAAGAATATCGTTGCCGGCGGGGGCGCAAAGCATGAGACCTACTCTCACGCCGTCGGCGCCGTAGGTGTCGATGAGGGCGAGGGGATCGGGCGAATTGCCGAGCTGCTTCGACATCTTGCGGCCTATCTCGTCGCGCACAATGCCGGTGAAATAAACATTGTTGAAAGGTTGTTTGCCGATAAACTCATATCCGGCCATTATCATGCGGGCAACCCAGAAGAAGATGATGTCGGGTCCGGTGACAAGGGTTGCGGTGGGATAATAGTAGGAAATTTCCTTATTGCCCGGATCGAGAATGCCGTTAAACAGCGATATGGGCCAGAGCCATGATGAAAACCATGTGTCGAAGCAGTCCTCATCCTGATGAAGGTCGGCGAGGGTGAGGTCGGGATTAATTTCACGGGCAAGCTTGAGAGCCTCGTTTTCATCCTCTGCCACCACAAACGATTCGTCGGGCAGATACCATGCGGGGATTCTGTGACCCCACCACAGCTGTCGGGATATACACCAGTCGCGGATGTCGGTCATCCAGCGGCGATAGGTGGTTTTGAATTTCTCGGGCACAAACTCAATTGTGTCGTTTTCAACGGCTTCGAGAGCAGGCTCGGCAAGAGACTTCATATCCATAAACCACTGGTCGGAGAGACGCGGTTCGATGGCGGTATCGGGGTTGCGCTCCGAATATCCTACCTTGTTGTCATAGTCTTCGATTTTCTCAATGAGACCGGCGGCCTTGAGATCTTCAACAATGCGTTTTCTCACTTCGAAGCGGTCGAGACCCACATACATTCCGGCCTCTTCGCTCACAGTTGCGTCGGGGTTGAAGATGTTGATTGACTCAAGGTTGTGTTTCTGACCGAGGTTGTAGTCGTTAACGTCGTGGGCGGGAGTGACTTTAAGACATCCTGTGCCGAAGTCAATTTCCACATAGTCATCTTCTATCACGGGAATTTCTCTTCCAACGAGAGGCACGATTACTTTTTTGCCTTTGAGATGAGCGTTTTTCGGGTCGTTGGGGTTGATACACATTGCAGTATCACCCATGATTGTCTCGGGACGGGTGGTGGCAACTACCGCATAACCTTCCTCGCCAACGATGTGGTAGCGCAGGTGGTAGAGCTTGGAATGTTCCTCGCGATAAATCACTTCAATGTCGCTGAGGGCGGTGAGTGCCTTGGGATCCCAGCTCACCATGCGTTTGCCGCGATAGATATATCCTTTGCGGTAAAGCTCAACGAAAGCTTTGATTACCGAACGGGAGCGGATATCATCCATTGTGAATGCGGTGCGGCTCCAGTCGCATGATGCTCCGAGTTTTTTAAGCTGCTCCAGAATTATTCCGCCATATTCGTGAGTCCAGTCCCACACATGGTTGAGGAAATCCTCACGCGAAAGGTCGCTTTTCTTTATACCGTCTTTGGCAAGTTTGGCCACAACCTTTGCCTCGGTTGCGATGGCGGCATGGTCGGTGCCGGGCACCCATAGGGCGTTAAAGCCGTTCATGCGGGCGCGACGGATGAGAATATCCTGAATAGTGTTGTTGAGCATGTGGCCCATGTGAAGCACACCGGTTACATTGGGCGGCGGAATCACGATTGTGTAGGGCTGACGGGAGTCGGGGGTGCTGCCAAAGAGATTGTGTTCCATCCAGTAGGAATACCATTTATCTTCGACTTCGGCGGGAGAATATTTGGTAGCGAGCTGATTCATAATTAAATATGTGAATTGCTTTGAATTGTTGTCAATAGACATCTGAATTGGTCTGCAAATTTAGCGAAAAAATTGCAAACCGCTGCAAATTATAGGGCTTATAAGACCTATGAGCGGGGTCAGTTCAGTGAAGGTTTTAACACAAAATTACATTTTACTGACATACTCCAATATCAGATACTTAGTTTCATTTCCGGGAATATGGCATCTATCATTTTCTGGGGTATCTCACATTCCTTTGCCATAAGCGGCCATCTTGATGTCGTCTCAATAATGCCCTCTATGATTTCAGAAGCGTCCTTTATGTTGTTTCGCCGTGCAAATTCAAGCAGATCCTGTCTTGTAATTTCATCAAACTTACCGTTTATTGACATCTGATGTTGTGATGTCCATCCACCTTTCGGATTATATGCGAATCCCATATCGTAGGCAGGTGAAAGCCTCCATCGGCCTGTTTTATCCATAAGGAATGATATATTTTTTGTGTGGTCATCCTGATTTCGGACAATGACGTTGAATACCATTCTGCGAAACATCTCCTGAGCCTGAGAATAAGGCAGGCGTAAGGCTCTCATAATATTAAAAGCCTGTTCATAAGAGTATGCGCGTGGCATTCGATAATCATAATGCGCAATGCCACAAAGGGTCTGCATATGGACTTTCTCCCCGTTTATCCGGTCAAATCGCTTGGTTAGAAAGTGGGCCCGTCCATTTTCTTCAATCAGACTTCACTCCGACATTTCTATCCCGCACTCTTTTACAAGACGGGAAAACGAATATTCAAGGCGACCGAAATTCTGAGTTTCACGGAATCCTGCTTCGGCCGTAACCCCATCCAGCTTAATAAGATAATAATCGAAAC
>JAIDXU010000181.1 GCA_029058455.1 Paramuribaculum sp. | reverse complement strand
ACCATGTATCGTCACGACAAACGAATAGTTATTACCCTTGATGCCGGTGGCACAAATTTTGTGTTCGGCGCAATGAGAGGTTGTGAATATATTGTCAAACCCATCACTATGCCGTCAAATGCTCATGACCTTGACAAATGTCTGGCTACGATGGTGGAGGGTTTTCAGCAGATCATTGATTCTCTCGACGACAAGCCGTCGGCCATAAGCTTCGCCTTCCCCGGCCCGGCTGATTATTCGATGGGTATTATCGACGGTTTTCTCCCCAACTTCCCCTCTTTCCGTGACGGTGTAGCTCTCGGCCCTTTCCTCAGCCGTAAGTTCAATCTGCCTGTTTTCATCAACAATGACGGCGATCTCTATGCTTTCGGCGAAGCGCTTTATGGCGTGTTGCCCGACATCAACAGCCGTCTGGCCGAGATGGGCAGCCCGAAGCAGTATCACAATCTGATAGGATATACATTCGGCACCGGTTTCGGTATTGGTATTGTTGTCAACGGAGAGCTGAACCGTGGTGACAACTCCTGTGTGGAGACATATTGCCTTCCCCACCCTGATGATCCAAGCATAATAATCGAAGAGGGTGTGGCTGTCAGAGCCATAAAACGCGTTTACGGCGAGCTGTCAGGTCACCTCGATCATAATTATGAGCCTAAGGAAATCTTTGAGATTGCCGAAGGATTACGCCCCGGCAACCGCGAGGCCGCTATCGGAGCATTTGAAAAGATGGGACGCGTGGCCGGCCATGCTATTGCAAGCGCCGTGCAGCTCATCGACGGAATTATTGTGATAGGCGGTGGTATTACCGCAGCTCGCAAATATATCGCTCCCGCACTGCTTGAGGAGCTGAGAGGTCATATCTCCACCCTCAACGGCGAAACTATGAAGCGTGTGCAGATGGAAGTGTTTAATCTCGATGATCCGGAGGAATTCAAACTCTTTGCCAACGGTGACCGCCGCACTCTCAGAATCTACGGCACCGATGAGACTATTGTATATGACCCCCTCAAACGCATTGGTCTGACATTCTCAAAAATTGGCGCATCAAAAGCTATCTCGGCAGGCGCATACGTTTTCGCACTCTCACAACTCGACCGTGAGGCTCGTAAAAATCAGCAATAATAATCATGAAAATCAATAAATATGCGGCATTGTTGCCGATAATCGCTGCCGGTATCACAGCTTGCGGCAGCGTGGCCGATAAGGAGTCTCCCCGTCTTACCGATTATGTCGATCCGATGATAGGCACGGGAGGTCACGGTCATGTGTTTCTTGGCGCAAACGTGCCTTTTGGAATGGTGCAGCTCGGCCCCTCGCAGGTGGTTAAAGGCTGGGATTGGTGCTCGGGCTATCATTATTCCGACAGCACACTGTTGGGATTCAGTCACACTCACCTCAGCGGCACCGGAATAGGTGATCTGGGCGATATTCTTTTCTTCCCTACATCCGATCCTTCGCTCAATATTTCATCGTTTTCTCATGACGATGAGGTGGCGCGACCCGGATATTACAGCGTGAAGCTCAAAGATGCCGGAGTGGATGTGAAGCTCACAGCCACACCCCGAACAGGCATACATCAATATGAGTTCAATTCCACTGATTCGGCCTATCTCAAAATCAATCTGAAATATGGCATAGGATGGGATCGCTCTTATGATACTGGTTTCACCGACCTTGATTCAACCTCGATTGCAGGTTACCGTTTCTCGACCGGCTGGGCTCATGACCAGAAGATTTATTTCCAGGCAGAGTTCTCGCGCCCGATTGTAAGAAGCGAAATAAACGATACACTTGCTACACTCGTTTTCGCGCCTTCCGAGCAACCGCTCGTTGCAAGAGTGGGTATCTCGCCCAACAGCATTGAAAAAGCCCGCGTTAATCTTGAAACCGAGGCTCCCGATTTTGACTTCAACCGCTATGCCGACCGTGCTGATGAGGTGTGGAACGAAAACCTTTCGAGAATGACGGTGGAGGGTGGCAGCGAAAAGGATAAGAAGGTATTTTCTACCTCGCTGTTCCACACCATGACAGCGCCCGCGGTATTTACCGACGCCGATGATCCCGACACGCGCTATACAATCTTCTCGCTCTGGGATACCTATCGCGCCGCTCATCCGTTGTATACTCTCATTCTCCCCGGAATGCAGAGAGATTTCGCCAACACATTCCTTGATATTTATGACAAGCAGGGCAAACTTCCCGTGTGGCATTTGCATGGCAACGAAACCAACTGCATGGTTGGTAATCCCGGTGTGATAGTGCTCGGAGACCTTGCGTTGAAAGGTTTTGTTGACAGTGTGCCCCGCGCTCTTGAAGCTATGAAACAGTCGGCACTGCTCGACGAGAGGTCGCTCTACCGTCTCAAATCGCCCGGATATATAGCCTTTGATCTCCCTGACGGCAACGAGAGCGTGGCCAAAGCTCTTGAATATGCCGTGGCCGACAATGCCATTGCCCGCGTTGCAGCCATGACCGGAGAACCCGACACCATGTTTGAGCGCCGAGGCCGTGCCTATGCTCTGTATTTTGACCCGGCAACCGGTTTCTTGCGCGGTCGTGACTCAAACGGCAACTTCCGCCCCGGAGAGTTTGACCCGTTCTCAACCACCCATCGCGCGGATGATTATTGTGAGGGAAATGCCTGGCAATATCTCTGGATGGTGCCGCAGGATCCCCACGGCCTTATCGAAATGCTCGGTGGCGAGGATAAATTTGTTGCAAAGCTCGACTCACTGTTTATTGTTGAAGGTGATTTAGGAGAGGATGCCTCTCCCGATATTTCCGGTATGATAGGCCAGTATGCTCACGGCAATGAACCGAGCCATCATGTGGCTTATCTCTACAACTATGCCGGTCAGCCGGCCAAAGGTGCCAAGATAGTGCGCCGTGTGGTTGACGAGCTTTATGACGCCGCTCCCGACGGATTGTGTGGCAACGAGGATGTAGGTCAGATGTCGGCATGGTATGTGCTTTCGTCGGCCGGTCTCTATCAGGTTGAGCCTGCCGGTGGAAGATTTGTCATAGGATCGCCGGTGTTTGACAGCGTGTCAATCTCTTTGCCCGGAAACAAGCAGTTTATAGTAAAGACTGTAAACAATTCGCCCGAAAATATTTATATTCAGTCAGCTACCCTCAATTCAAAACCTTATGCCAAAGGTTATATCGACTATGAGGATATTATGGCCGGAGGAACGCTTGAACTGACTATGGGCCCGAAACCCTCAGATTTCGCAACTTCTCCCGAAAACCGACCTTAACAGATAATGAAAAAGAATTTGATTACTGCCGCAGTTGTGTCGGCAATAACATCATTTTCCGTGTGTGGTGAGAAGCCGGTCGACCTCACGATTCTCGATTATGTGAATCCGTTTGTCGGCACCACCAACTACGGTACGACAAATCCGGGTGCGCTTGTGCCCAACGGTCTGATGTCGGTGTCGCCGTTTAACGTTACCGGCTCCGAGCTTAACCGTTATGACAAGGATAGTCGTTGGTGGTCAACCCCCTATGATCATACCAACAGCTATCTCACCGGCTTCTCGCATGTGAATCTCAGCGGTGTCGGCTGCCCCGAACTTGGCTCGGTCATTACAATGGCTACCACCGGTCCGCTCGAACCCGATTTTACGAAATATGGCTCTACATATACCGACGAGATCGCTTCACCCGGCTATTATAGCGTCAATCTTTCAAAATATGGCATAAAGGCAGAGGTGACCGCCTCGCCGCGCACATCGGTTGAAAGATTTACCTTTCCCGCCGGGCAGGGAAATATTCTCGTTAATCTCGGCATAGGCCTGAGCAATGAAACCGGCGGCTCGATTACACGCGTAAGCGACACCGAAATCACCGGCAGCCGTGTGCTCGGAACATTCTGCTATAATCCGAAAGCTGTGTTCGTGATGTATTTTGCGGCGCGTGTCAACAAAAAGCCCTCATCGTCGGGCTATTGGAAGAAGCAGCCGCTCATGACCGGAGTCGAGGCCGCATGGACTCCCGACAACGGCACCTATAAGATTTATGACAGCACGATTCGCTCGCTTTCGGGCGATGATACCGGCTATTGGTTCAGCTATGACTCGCTGTCTCAGGGTGAGCAGGTAGAACTGAGCGTGGCGGTATCGTTTGTGTCAGAGAGCAACGCTCTGGCCAATCTCAATGCCGAGCAATCGGGGAAGAATTTTGAAAACCTACTCTCGGATGCGCGCAATCAATGGGCTTCTCAGCTCGGGCGCATAAGAGTATGGGGCGATGAAGGAAAGAAGCGTATCTTCTATACCGCGCTCTATCATTCGCTCATTCATCCCAACATTCTTCAGGATGTCAACGGCGAGTATCCCGGAATGGAGAACGGTGAGATACTCACTACCGACCGCGACAGATATACCGTGTTCTCGCTTTGGGATACCTACCGCAACCTTCATCAGCTTCTCACACTCGTCTATCCCGAGAAGCAGGAAGATATGGTCAACTCGATGGTGGAGATGTATCGCGAATGGGGCTGGCTTCCGAAATGGGAACTCTATGGCCGCGAGACTTTCACCATGGAGGGTGATCCCGCCATACCGGTGATTGTCGACACATGGAGTAAAGGACTTAAGAACTTTGACATCAACCTCGCATACGAGGCGATGAGAAAAAGCGCGCTCGCGCCCTCGGCCACTAACCTCATGCGACCTGACAATGATCCCTATCTTGCCCACGGATATATTCCGTTAGGATTCTATGCCGCTGACAATTCGGGTGACAATTCGGTGAGTCATGCTCTGGAATATTATGTGGCCGATAATGCTTTGGCGCGTCTTGCCGACGAACTCGGTGACAAGGAGTTTGCCGACTCAATGCGTCAGCGCTCCAAGGGCTACCGTCATTACTACAGCAAGGAGACCGGCACCCTTCGTCCGCTTAATGCCGATGGCACATTCCTCACGCCTTTCGATCCGCGTCAGGGTGAGAATTTCGAACCTGTGCCCGGATTTCACGAGGGAAGCGCATGGAACTACACTTTCTTCGTGCCTCATGATGTTGACGGCATGATACGCATGATGGGCGGAAAAAAGAAGTTTGTAAATAAGTTGCAGAGCGTGTTTGACCTCGGTCTATACGATCCCTCAAATGAGCCTGACATTGCATATCCCTATCTTTTCAGCCGTGTGAAAGGGGAGGAATGGCGCACCCGCAAGGAGGTTGACCGATTGCTTGAAACCCACTTTGCGGATGCCCCCGACGGAATACCGGGCAACGATGATACCGGCACAATGTCGGCATGGGCTGTATTCTCGATGATGGGTCTTTATCCCGACTGTCCCGGTGAGCCTTACTATACCCTTACCGTGCCCGCTTTTGACAGAGTGGAGATTGACCTCGACCCCGACTATTACGGAGCCTCGGAGCTTGTCATTACCCGCACCGGAGAGGGTGACCTAAAGAAGGTAACTCTCGGAGGAAAGACCTTGTCGGATATGAGACTGTCGCATGATCGCCTCATATCGTCGCCAACGCTTGATTTTCAGCTTGGTAAGTAATCAAAATAGCATATCTTACAACGTTAAAATAACTTAAAGATATGCTATTTTGCTTGTTGCTGCGTTGAATTATAAGTAAATTTGCAAGATTTTTGAAGTATTCAGAATATGAGACAGCTTAAAATAGGACAATCAATCACCCGACGTGGTGACGCATCTCTCGACAAGTTTCTTGTTGAGATTGGCCGTGAGGAACTTATATCGGTTGATGAGGAAGTTGAACTTGCCTGCCGCATACGTCACGGCGATATAGAAGCCCGTAACAAGCTTATTAAAGCCAATCTTCGCTTTGTGGTGTCGGTAGCCAAACAGTATCAGAATCAGGGTCTCTCGCTTTCCGACCTTATCAACGAGGGTAACATTGGCCTTATCAAGGCTGCCGAAAAATTTGATGAAACCCGTGGCTTCAAGTTCATATCTTATGCCGTGTGGTGGATTCGTCAGTCGATTCTCCAGGCTCTTGCCGAGCAGAGCCGCATTGTGCGCCTGCCTCTCAATCAGGTCGGCTCACTCAACAAGATAACCAAGGCTCTCCAGAAGTTCGAGCAGGAAAACGAGCGCCGTCCGTCGCCCGAGGAACTTGCCGAATGTCTTGATGTGCCTGTTGAGAAAATCGCTGATACCCTCAAGGCTTCGGGTCGTCAGGTGAGTGTCGATGCTCCCTTTGTGGAGGGTGAGGATAACTCGCTTCTCGATGTGCTTACCAATGATGACAGCCCCGCCACTGACGCTCCTCTTGCTCAGGAATCGCTTTCAAAGGAGATTGAGCGAGTGCTCCAGCAGCTGCCCGAGCGTGACCGCAACACTGTGAAGATGTTTTTCGGAATCGGCTGTCAGGAAATGACTCTCGAGGAAATCGGTGCCAAACTCAACCTTACCCGCGAGCGTGTGCGTCAGATTAAGGAAAACGCCATACGTCGTCTCAAGGGCATGCGCAGCCGTCAGCTCAAAGCCTATCTCGGTCAGTAAATGTTTTAATCCCGCAAATTTTTGCGGTTAGCGATTCATTGATTACCTTTGTAGGGTAATTAAAATAAGCGATATTATCACAACAGAATCTAAAATGGAAATTTCCGGAAAAATTATAGTGGCTCTTCCCGAAGTGTCGGGCACTTCAAAAGCCGGCAACGCTTGGAAGAAGCGTGAATATGTGCTTGAAACACAGGAAACCTATCCCAAAAAGGTGCATTTTGACTTTTTTGGAGACCGTGCTGACCAGTATCCCCTAAATGTAGGTGATGATATTACTCTGAGCTTCGACATCGAGAGCCGTGAGTATCAGGGCCGTTGGTATACTTCTATCCGCGGCTGGAAAGCCGAGAAACAGGGCGCCGCACAGCAGCCCGTAGACGTTGCTCCCGCAGGTATTCCCGATCTTCCCCCGATTCCTTCGGTGCCTGATCCCCTTTCAGGTGGCAGTGCCGCTATCGACGATCTTCCTTTCTAATCGGAAACTTTTGATTCAACCTTATTACTTCAGCCATTACTACGGCGGGATGATTTCCCGTGTCGCAGTAATGGCTGTTGATTTTTCAAGCCTTTTCAATGACAGACTCCACCAGTCAGAAATCACGCGAAAACGCTCTCGACGCGCTGCTCAAGCTTGCTGAGGAAAACGGTTACAAAGTCACAGATGTGTTGCCGCTGGCCGCTGCCGGCTCGGCACGCAGCTATTTCAGGCTGTTGCTTGATAACGGTTCTACCCTTGTGGGTGCATGGGGCCCTGACCGGCGCGAAAACGATACGTTTGTCTATCTTTCCCGTCTTATGAAAGGATTGGGATTGAATGTGGTGAATGTTATTGCCGAGTCTCCCGACTACGGCGTCTATCTGATGGAGGATCTCGGTGACAGATTGCTCTTTGACGCTATCGCTCCGGGACGAACTGCCGGCGATTGGTCGGGCGAGCCGGAGCAATTGCTTGAAGCTACCGTGAGGGCTTTGCCTGCGATTCAGTGTCTCACTGCTGAGACAATTGATATGTCACGCTGCTATCCCCGCGACAGAATGGACTATCGCGCCGTGATGTGGGATCTTAATTATTTCAAATACTGTTTTCTGAAAGCTACCGGAGTTAGCTTTGATGAAAATTTGCTGGAGGATGAGATGGAACGTCTCGGCCATCGCCTTTCGGTAGGGTCAAATCCGCGACTCACTGGTTTTTCGATGAGAGATTGTCAGAGCCGCAATGTTATGATCGCTTCCGACGGGTCACCGTGGTTTATAGACTATCAGGGGGGTAGAATCGCGTCGGTGGCTTATGATGTGGCCTCTCTGC
Organism: Paramuribaculum sp.; assembly: GCA_029058455.1. GTDB lineage: Bacteria > Bacteroidota > Bacteroidia > Bacteroidales > Muribaculaceae > Paramuribaculum. The sequence continues at coordinate 2,350 of JAIDXU010000181.1, read as the reverse complement.
TGCGTCAGGCTCGTGCGGCAATTCCCGATTGGCTTTGTGAACGCCTTGTGGGGTGCTATCTCGAGGAGCTCCGCAAGTTCAGAGATGTGACCGAAGAGGAGTTTGACGATGAGCTGACCGCCATGGTGGTGTTCAGGATGTTGCAGGTGCTCGGGGCCTATGGTTTGCGTGGCATTACCGAGGGTAAAACGGCGTTTATGGAGAGTATTCCCAATGCGCTGGCCACATTAATGCGCTATGACAGGTGGCTTGAATCAAACGGGTTGATACATTTAAATGAGGTTTTGCACCGGGTTGCCGAAATGCCTCGGTTTAGGGTGCAATCGCCTCGGCAGCACCTTAGAGTGACAGTATATAGTTTCTCCTACAAGCGTGGAATGCCCTATGATGAAAGCGGCAACGGTGGTGGCTTTGTGTTTGACTGCCGCGCTCCCCACAACCCCGGAAGATATGAGCGTTACCGCAGCCTCACCGGTCTGTCATCGGAGGTGAGAGAGTTTCTTGAAGAAAAGGGGGAAATGCCGAGACTTGTTGCTCAGGCGGTGGAAATTGTGGCTTCGGCAGTGGAAAGATACCTTGAAAGAGGGTTTACATCCCTGCAGGTGGCTTTCGGTTGCACCGGAGGTCAGCACAGATCGGTGTATGGCGCCGATAATTTCTCACGGATAATTAATCAGCGTTTTGGTGTGGAGGTTAAGGTGATACACCGCGAACAGGCTATTACGCAGATACTTCCTGCCGGATTGGATAAATAATATGGATGCACTGATATTTGCTGCCGGCTTGGGATCGCGACTCCGACCTCTCACAGATAATTGCCCCAAAGCTTTGATTGAGGTTGGTGGAGTGCCAATGCTGCTCGGTGTGGCTCGCCGGCTTGCCGAGGCCGGAATAAGAAAAATATTTGTCAACACCCACTATCTCGCCGAAATGGTTGAGGAATATGTGGCGTCGCTGCGCCTCGATGGTGTGGATTTTGAGATATGCCGCGAAAAGGAGCTGCTTGATACCGGCGGAACGCTTGCGGCTCTCGCGCCTAAGGTGAGCGGCGATCTGATAGCCTATAATGCCGATATATTAAGTGATTTCAGTATCGCCAAAATGATTGAAGCGCATTATGATTCGGAGAATGAGGTGACACTGTTGTGTGACAGCGCCCGAAACTCATCGCGCGGACTTCTCTTTGACCGGTCAGGGCTGATGAGGGGATGGATAAATCATAAAACGGGAGAGACGCGTCCTGAGATGGAGTCCACCGCCGGACTGACATGTAAGGCATTTGGGGGAGTGCATATCCTCTCCAATCGCGCTTTGAAAATGATAGCCGGCTTCGGCAGAGAGAGTTTCCCGGTGATGGATTTCTATATAGCCAATTGCGAGAGTCTGAATATCGGAAACTATCAACCCGAAGCGGGATATATGTGGCATGACATCGGGTCGGTTGAAAAACTCGCTGCCGCCCGCAATGCTGTCACTCCAGAAATTTTTTAATCACTTCGCGGTCAACGCCCATTGTCATAGCTGTTTTGGCGTCGGCCCTCGCTTTGTCATATTGATATAGCAGCTTATTGAGTCGGGCGCGATAGAGATATAAAAACGGGTCGTTGGGGTTGAGTTTCATGGCACTTGCTATATCCTGACCTGCCTCAGGCAGAAGATTGAGCTGAAGATTGCAGTATGCTCTCATGGAATAATAGTCTGCGTCAGGTTCAGCGTCGATAATTATAGACAGCCATTGCTTGGCTTGGGCGAGCTCGTCGGTCTGCAGATAGTAAACGGCATAGCCGGTAGCGGTGGCAATATTATCGGGTGCAAGTCGGTTGAGGGTGTCAAAATCGCTTTTGGCTTGCTCATAATTCCCATTGTAGAGCGAGAGCATACCTCTTTTCAGGCGCGGCTCAATCAGGCAAGAATCTATTTCGAGCAGCAAGGAGAGATCGGACAGCGCCTCTTCATTGCGGTCAAGGCTCATCAATATCTCGGCGCGTCGTTGCAGCACCGTAGTGCTTGTCGGTACTATGTTATGAGCTATGTCGAGTCGAGCGAGAGCTTCAAGGGGTCGGTCGGTTTCTACCAGCATGGCTGCGGCATTGACCTGAAGCATGGCGTTGAGCGGATTGGCCGGCGAGACTCTGAGCGCACTGTCGGTGGCTTCGATAGCTTTGGTAATTTCTCCGCACTTATAGAGCGAGTCGGCCAGCTCTGTAAACATGGCATATTTGCCGTCAAAGAGGTTGATCGGAGCGTCTGAGTAATCAGGTTCTGTGGCCCTGACTGCGTGAGCCGTAAGCAGCGAGAGAATCAAAATAACAGCATAATGTTTCTTCATGGCGAAAAATTAGTACTGTCA
>JAIDXU010000180.1 GCA_029058455.1 Paramuribaculum sp. | reverse complement strand
TTTCGATACCGTCGACAGGGGGCTGGTAATTGCGAATATGGTCGCGCTCTTCGAGCTCGACCATTTTTTGTTTCTCATGCTCGAAATTCTGAAGCAGACGTTTCACCTTGGCGGGATTCTTTGACGTTATATCGGCACTGCAGAGCAGCATGAGGTCGTCGAGATCATCGCCGGCGTCATGAATAAGCCTTCTCACGGCCGAATCGGTCACATCGTCTTCAACGAGGGCTATAGGCCGCATGTGAAGCTCCACAAGTTTCTCTACATATTTGAGCTTGCTGTCGAGAGGCAGGCGAAGAGCTTTGAATATGCGTCCCACCATCTTGGCTCCGATGAAATTGTGGTTGTGGAATGTCCAGCCCAGTTTGTCGTCCCATCGCTTGGTGACCGGCTTTGCGATGTCATGGAGCAGGGCAGCCCAGCGCAGCCACACGTTATCGCTTTTGGCGGCCACATTGTCGAGCACTTCGAGTGTATGGAGAAAGTTATCCTTGTGGCCTTTGCCATTGACCGTCTCCACACCTCTCATAGCGGCGAGCTGAGGGAGGATAATGGCCAGCAGACCTGTCTGTTCAAGCAGCATCCATCCGCGCGAGGGGGTAGAGGTGGCCATAATTTTCATCAGTTCGGTGGCAATACGTTCACGCGTGATTATGGTAATGCGGTGAGCGTTGCGAGATATGGCCTCGAGGGTCTCGGGATAGATTTCGAAGTTGAGCCGTGTGGCAAACCTTATGGCTCTCAACATGCGCAGAGGGTCGTCGGAAAATGTTATGTCGGGGTCGAGAGGTGTGCGTATTATGCCGTTGCGCAGATCCTCCATGCCGTTGTAGGGGTCGACCAGTTCGGCGAGATTGGCGCTGTTGAGGCTCAGAGCCATTGCGTTGACGGTGAAGTCACGGCGCGAGATGTCGTCGTCGAGTGTTCCTTCTGAAACCACGGGATTGCGCGAGTCGGAAGAATAGCTTTCACGGCGCGCGCCTACAAATTCAAGCTCCTTACCCTTATATTTCACCTGGGCGGTGCCATAGGTCTTGAAGATAGCCAGCGAGGCTTTTTTGCCGAAGGTCGAGGCTACGAGCCGAGCCACCTCAATGCCGTTGCCAACGCACACACAATCGATGTCGGAGCCGGAGACTTTGTGACCCGACAGAAAAATATCACGCACAAAGCCTCCCACGGCATAACATGGGCGGCCAATCGAGTCGGCACATTGGGTCACCACCTTGAGTTCGGGTGTGGTGAGAAGCCTTATAAGATCCTGATGTGAGAGTTGAGGCAGCTCTGTTGTCATGAAAGCGAGCGAATTTCAACAGGGGCGTTGGTGATTGATTCCATGCCGGATGAAGTGAGCAGATAGGTGTTTTCGATACCTACGGCGCCGGTTCCGGGAATCACGAATTTGGGTTCAATGGCAATGGCGTTGCCCTCGGCGAGAATATCGCGCGATTTGGGCGCGATTACCGGCAGCTCGTTGATTTCGATACCTAAGCCGTGGCCTATGAAGCCGGCTTTCTGGCGGTGGCCCATGAAATATTTTTCAAGACCGGCGTTTTCAACCATTCCGGCAGCGAGTTTATAAAGATCTGAAGCCACGACACCGGGGCGCGCAGTTTCGGCACATGCGTTACAGATGTCGATAGAGAGCTGATGGGCTTTGAGCGCAAGGGGATTAAGCTCTGATGGATCGCCGGGGCAGAAAGTGCGTGTCATATCGGTCATATAACCGGTATAGTCGCCGTTGATGTCGACCATCACGGTCTGGCCGCGGCGAATCAGGGTGCCGTTGGCGCCTACGGGGAGCGACGGATTCAGACCCTCGCCACCCATTGCGAAATCGTAGGGCGAAGGGGTGTCGGCATTGTCGCCGGCGAGAATATTGCCCATATAAAGCTCCATTGATGAGCCGGAGATGCGGAATTGTCCGAGACAACCTTCAAGGCGCGAGGCTTTTTCAAGCTCAACCTGAAATTCTATATCGGTCATTCCGTCGCTGTAGAGGCGGGGAATATTGCGGTAGACCCTCTCCTGAGCCACACCCGACTCACGCATGAGCTGCTGCTCATAGGGAGTTTTCACGGCGCGTGATTTGCGCAGCAGGGGCGATATGTTGACTATTTCCACACCCGGAAACGCCTTGCGCAGGCGCTCGGCCATAGAATAGCTCAGAAGGTCGAGTTCAAGGCCGAGAGTGCCCGACAGAGTGATGTGTTCAGCAATCTGTTCAGGCTTGGAAATATAATGCACTCCTACGCCGTGAAGTCCCACGGGGCGACGCACAAAATATTGCGGATTGCCTTCGCGCGGTATATAACCATAGCCTGCGATAACTCTGCCGAGATTGTGAAAGAGGTTGGCATTATCGCTCACGAGTATGGCGTCGACGCCGGCTTCCGACATCAGTTTGCGGAGAGTTTCGAGGCGTAATCCGCGCTCTTTGGGGGGTAGGTTAAGGAGTGGATTCATTTTGGGGTGGATGAAGAATTGGAGTTATTCTGATGTATTGGGGGTGAAGTCTGAGTCGGGAAGAATAAAGAGGCCTACCTGCTCTATGTCGGGCACGGTGTCAAGGCGCATGAGATGGCGCACGGCGATAGTCCTGCCGCTGTCAACGCTCACGCTGTGAGGTAAGGAGGCCTTAACCTGACGGGATGCGCCCTGGCCGGTTCCGAGCCATCTTCCGAAAGGATCGGCAAGTTCTATGCAGAGTGTGTCACGCCGAGGAGCGGAAACGGAGTCTCCCTCCAGGGTGGTTTCGATCCAGAGGTTGCGGTAGGGATAATCGATAGAGTGGCGCAAAGCCACGGTAAGGATTCCCCGGGCCTGGGGAGCGACATCGGCGGTAAACAGGAGTGTGTCGTCATAACTCCATCCGTCAGGCTCAATCTGACGGAAGTCGCTATATGAAGCCTGAATGATGTTGTTGTCACACCCTCCGGCAATGGTGGCGGCGATTATGGCGGTCAAGGGGAGGAGACGGCGTATCATGACGGTGTGGTGAGAAAATTTACTGATCTTGATCAAATCTGAACTGTTTGGGCTTGCGTCTCGGTGACTGCTGCTCTTTGGGTTCTTTCTTCTCTTTATCCTGTTGAGGTTGCTGAGGCTGTTGCTGCTGTTGCTGCTGTTGCTGCTGAGGCCTGTTGTTGTTCTGCTTGGGCTGTTTGTCGCGCTGTTTGTTGCGCTCCTTGTCAGGCTTGCGCTGCTTGTTATCCTCTTTTTCCTTTTCCGGCCTATCCTGTTTGGGCTCCTTGGCGTTGTCGGGCGCGTTGTTTTTGGGTTTGGGCTTCTTCTTCTTTTTCTTTTTGTCGAAGCGGGTTATGTCGTTGCCCAGAATATCGTTGTATTGCTGTTTCTGCTGGGCTTCGGCTGCCGCGGCATCCGACTCTCTCAGGAGTGTGGCAGGTTTTTCGCCCTGCTTGTTCATGGCAATAACCTCAAAGGCGCGTTCCGCATCGAGGGTCACCAGATTGGCGGGGATGTTTTTGTCGGTTGAGTAGGTTATGGTGTGGTTAAACACATCATATTTGAAATGATAATAGGTCGCGTCGGCGGTCTCAAGTCTGATTTCCTTAGGCGGAAGCTGCTTGAGGCTTTCCACATAGGCGTCGACCTCGAAGTTGAGGCAGCATTTGAGCTTGGCGCATTGGCCGGCGAGTTTCTGGGGGTTGAGCGATATATCCTGAAAGCGCGCGGCAGCGGTGCCTACGCTCACGAAGTTGGTCATCCACGAAGAGCAGCATAGGGGACGTCCGCAGGGGCCTATACCTCCGATACGGCCGGCTTCCTGACGCGCACCAATCTGTTTCATCTCAATGCGCACCTTGAATGTCTCGGCCAGCACCTTTATGAGCTGACGGAAATCAACGCGCTCGTCGGAGATGTAATAGAATATGGCTTTGTTGCCGTCGCCCTGATATTCCACATCGCCGATTTTCATGTTCAGACCCAGACTTTCGGCAATCTTGCGGGCGCGGATCATGGTGTCGTTTTCCTTAGCCCGGCTCTCCTTGAACTTGTCGAGGTCACCCTGTCGGGCGATACGGAACACGCGCTTGAACTCGGTGTTGGGCTTGATTCCCGACCGGCGCAGGCGCATCTTCACGAGCGGGCCGAGCAGAGTTACCCTGCCGATGTCATGGCCGGGCTGAGCCTCAACCGCCACCATGGTGCCGATTTCAAGGTCGAGGTTGTTGGTGTTGCGGTAGAAACCCTTGCGGGTGTTTTTAAACTCCACCTCCACGAGGTCGGAGTCGGTAGCCGACGAGGGTATGTTTCCGAGCCAGTTATAGCAGTTGAGTTTGCCACGCGGCTCGCTGTATGGCTCGCGTGAATAGCCTTTAGGCTGCGAAGGGTTAAGCTCGTCATTGTCGGGAGCGGCCTCGTCGGGCGACATCCCGAAGAAATCAGACTCACTCATTTGGCGAAGCTCACGGAACGGGTTTCACGTATCACGGTGATCTTCACCTGACCGGGATAGGTCATTTCGTCTTGAATACGTTTGGCAATTTCGGCCGAGAGTTTTTCTGTTTCGTTGTCGCTGATCTTGTCGGCGCCTACAATCACTCTCAGTTCGCGACCGGCCTGAATGGCATAGGTCTTTATCACGCCGGGATAGCTGAGGGCGAGCTGCTCGAGGTCGTTGAGACGCTTGATATAGGCTTCGACAATTTCGCGGCGGGCACCGGGACGGGCACCGGAAATTGCGTCACACACCTGCACGATGGGAGCCAGCAGAGAGGTCTGCTCGATTTCGTCGTGGTGGGCGCCGATAGCGTTGCATATTTCGGGTTTCTCCTTATATTTTTCAGCAAGCTTCATGCCTATGAGTGCGTGGGGCAGTTCGGGCTCTTCGTCGGGCACCTTGCCTATGTCGTGGAGCAAGCCGGCGCGACGTGCTTTCTTGGGGTTGAGGCCGAGTTCCGAGGCCATAACGGCACAGAGGTTGGCGGTTTCGCGCGAGTGCTGCAGGAGATTCTGACCGTAGGATGAGCGATATTTCATTTTACCGACGAGGCGGATGAGGTCGGGATGCAGACCATGTATGCCGAGATCGATGGCGGTGCGCTTGCCGGTTTCCACAATTTCCTCCTCAATCTGCTTTTTCACCTTGGCCACCACTTCCTCGATACGGGCGGGGTGAATACGGCCGTCGGCCACAAGCTGATGAAGGGCGAGGCGGGCTATTTCGCGTCTCACGGGGTCGAAGCCTGAGAGAACGATCGCTTCAGGGGTATCGTCAACTATGATTTCAATGCCTGTCGCGGCTTCGAGAGCGCGAATGTTGCGACCCTCGCGGCCAATGATACGTCCTTTTATTTCGTCGCTGTCGATGGGGAATACCGTTACGGAGTTTTCGATGGCTGTCTCGGTGGCTACGCGCTGAATCGACTGCACCACGATTTTCTTGGCCTCCTTGTTGGCTGTGAGCTTGGCTTCGTCCATGATGTCGTTGATATAGCTTGCGGCAGCTGTCTTGGCTTCATCTTTGAGGCTTTCGATGAGTTTTTCGCGGGCTTCGTCGCTTGAAAGACCCGAAACATGTTCCAGCTCCTCGCGGATTTTTCCCTGAAGCACGTCGAGCTCCTGAGAGCGTTCGTTAAGGCGGTTGTTATAGTCGTCGAGTTTGGCGCGGGTGTTGTCGAGGTCGTTGCGTGTGCGCTGATTTTCGCTCTGCTGCTGGTTGAGTTGAATTTCGCGCTGCTTGAGTCTTGATTCGATGCTTTGCACCTTGTTCATCTTCTGGGTGGCGGCTTTTTCAGCATCAGCGGTTATTTTCAGACCCTCTTCGCGGGCTTCGAGCAATTTGTTTTTCTTGAGCACATCGGCTTCGAGCCGGGCTTCCTCAACGATGGCTTTGGCACGTGTTTTGGCCAGATTGCGCTGAACAATCAGAGTCACGGCCACTCCGAGCGCAATGCAAACCAATGCAACGGCTATATAGATTATTGCGGTCATAGGATGTTATGGTAGAAATTAATATGGTTATGTTAAAAATGTTGATCTAAAAGGGTTTGCGGTAAGGACATAAAAAATGTGCCGACGCCGCAAGCTTAATCACCCGACCCGTAAGGAAAGGGTAATCATGGCTTTGTGCGGAATCTGCACTATCATCATTCCGGCGCTCTCCCCGAGGTAAACGGGGCAGACACCTTAGGGTCAACTCTCGGCCAACAGATCGTCAAGCTCCTTATCGAGAGAGCTTAACAGCGTGTCAACGCTCTCGTTGGCAGCTTTCTGAGCGAGAAATCCACGGGCAAACAGCAGCGTGATTCTTGCCAGCACCTGGGCTGAACTGCTGTCTTTGAAGACTGATTTCCAGCTGTTCCACACCCGATTGATCTCGAGAGTGGCGTTGCGAAGAATCTCCTCTTCGTCGCGGGGTATGCGGAGCTCAAGAATCTCTCCGGCTATATTGAGAGTTATGTTGATTTTATCTTTCATTGCATCATTCGTCGTGGGTGAGGTCGGTGATGCAGCGGTCAATTTCGCACACTAATTCGGAGAGTATGCTGCGGGCATCCGCATAGTCGGCACTGCCCGGAGTGATAGCTCCGGCAATACGTATATTCTCAAGCTGAGCCGTCAGAACGCTGTTTTGTTCCGACAACTGCCGGTTGAGCCGCCTCTGCAGCTCAAGCTCGGTCAGCGCCTCATCAAGACGGGCGGAGAGATTGCGGCACCTTTGTGTCAGCAACCCTGCCTTGCGGCTTATATCGGCTACGCGCTGTTGAAGCTCGACAGACATACTTCTTCTAATTTTTCACAAAAGTAATGAAAAAACTCCATCTGTCAATAATAAATCCCGGGAAATTTCCGTCGCTTTCCAAATTTTGGCTCTCCCGACCCGGGGATGTTATGGAGAGAGATACCGGTTAATGTATTTGTGAGAAAAAGATTGGGTGAAATTCGAGTGGATGAATTATCTTTGCACTGTCAATCGGGGGTTGATGCGTTAAGCTTCGCCACCGACTGAGTATCAGATGTTGACAAGAGTTAAACGACTTTCCAGGCTGTCACGCAGTCCGCTCGGGCGGGGTGTGTGGGTGTGGCTGACGCTTGTGGCGGCGGTCACTATGGCTGCATGCAGCTCCACCAAGCATGTGCCTCAGGGGGAATATCTCCTCGACAAAGTGAAAATCGAGATTGAGGATTCGCCCAAAGATATTTCAACTCTTGAACTCACCAACTATCTCCGCCAGCTCCCTAATCACAAGGTGTTGGGATTCTGGAAACTGCAGCTCGGCATGTATTCGCTTTCGGGTGCCGACAGCACCCGATGGTATAACCGCTGGCTCCGTTCGCTGGGTCAGCCCCCTGTGGTTCTGAACGAAGAGCTTACCTCGGCGTCGGCCAATCAATTGCGGCTTGCTCTGATCAATAAGGGTTATATGGGAGCCAATGTGTCGCAGACCACCACTATCGACTCGCTGTCGCGCAAGGCCAAGGTAACCTATAAAATCAATGCCGGCACCCCCCACAAACTTCACTCCCTCTCCTATAATATATCCGACTCGGCTATGGCGCGGATAATAATGGCCGATTCGGCAAGGTTTCTTCTCTCGCCGGGCAGCCTGCTCGACCGCAATTTGCTCGACAACGAGCGCACGCTGATAGCCAACCGTCTGCGCAACCACGGCTACTATGCCTTTACCAAAGAATATATAACCTTTGAGGCTGATACCGCCCTCGGAAGTCATGATGTCGATCTGACCCTTGTGGTCAATCCTCCGCGCCGTGATCCGCTCGCCCCTGAGAGCGAGAAGGCTCCCCGCCATCTCACCTACCGTATTGGCCGGGTTATGTTTATAACCGACTATTCTCCCGCGTCGTCGCTCTCACCTGCCGTAATCGATTCATCTATCCGCGACACCGTTGATTACCGGGGCATAGAAGTGGTGTATGGCGATGACCGGTATATCCGCCCGTCGGTGCTCAAAGAACATTGCTTCATCACTCCCGGCAATCTTTACAGCTCTTATAATGTCGACCGCACGTATGAGTCACTTGCCAAGCTACCGCTGCTCAGATCGATCAACATCGAATTGCGCCCTGCGGGAGCGACAGGCCGTGTGCGCGACAACGAGGAGACTGTCGATGTCTATATCATGCTCACCCGTAACAAGAAGCAGGGCGTGAGCTTTGAGGTTGAGGGCACAAACTCGGAGGGTGACCTCGGATTCGGAGCCGGTATAAAATATAATTACCGCAACCTCGGCCACGCTTCCAATCTGCTCACCGCCAAGATAAGGATGAACTATGAGAGTCTCTCTGGCAACCTTTCGGGGCTGATTCACAATCATTACACCGAATGGGCCGGCGAGGTGGGCATCACCTTTCCGAAGTTTCTGTTTCCTTTCCTGAGCCATGACTACCGCCGCCGCGTCAATGCTTCGACCGAGGTGGCGCTGTCGGCTTCCTATCAGGAGCGACCCGAATATACGCGCATTATAGCGGGCGCGGCTCTCAAATATAAGTGGACTGCGTTGGGAGGTCGCGAGCGGCGCACATTCGACCTCGTGGATGTCAACTATGTGCGTCTTCCCGAGTCGACCATCAACTTTATCGAGGAGATAGCTCCCGACAACCCTCTGCTGAGATACAGCTACGAAGATCACTTTATAATGAGAAGCGGCTATACCTACTACCGCACCAACCGGCGTATTGCTTCGGGCGCCATCAAAATGCCGCGCCGTCAGCCGCTTGTCTACAGCGTGAGGGCTTCGGGCGAGGTTGCCGGCAATCTGCTCTATGCCATCTCGACACTCACCGGCAGCAAACGCAGCGACGGAGTATATAAGATATTCGGTATTCAGTATGCCCAGTATGCCAAAGCGGAGGTCGACTATACTCTCACCCGCAATTTCTCTATCCGCAATCAGGCGGTGGCGTTTCATGTGGGAGCCGGTGTGGCTGTGCCATACGCCAACTCGTCGATGGTGCCGTTCGAAAAAAGATTCTATGCCGGAGGCGCCAACGGTGTGAGGGGCTGGAGCGTAAGAACTCTCGGTCCGGGTGAATATGACGGCCGCAACTCGGTGACCGACTTCATAAATCAGTGCGGCGACATAAGGCTTGATCTGAGTCTCGAATACAGGTTGAAGCTCTTTTGGGTGATAGATGGCGGTGCCTTTATCGACGCCGGCAATATCTGGACCATCCGCAACTATCCCAACCAGCCGGGAGGTGTGTTTAGGTTGTCAACCTTCTACAAGCAGATAGCTCTTGCCTATGGTCTCGGTCTGAGACTTGATTTCGATTATTTTCTGTTGCGTTTCGACCTCGGCATGAAAGCCCACAATCCTGCGCGCGGGCGTGAGCCGTGGCCGCTCATTCACCCCAATTGGCACCGCGACGCCACTTTCCATTTCGCCGTGGGCTATCCTTTCTGAAATTCCGTCTAACTTTAGCGGGTTGTTGTGTGTTATAAATATAGCAGGGGGAGAACTCTCCCTCATTCACCTTTATTTATAAACTTAACAACAAGAAAATACTATGTCAACCTTACCTTTTGGCCAAGCTGTAGTGTCAGCACCTGTAGTGTTAGTGGAATTTTATGCCTCATGGTGCCCTCATTGCAAGAGAATGATGCCCGTAGTAGAGGGTGTGAAAGAGATATTAGGCGACAGAGTGCCTGTTTATCAGTATGATATTGATGAAAATGAGGATGATGCCGACACTGCCGGTGTTAAATCGATACCTACATTCATAATCTATTCAGATGGTAAACCCGTGTGGCGCTACAGCGGCGAGATTGAGGGTGATACCCTGCTCGGCAAGGTTGAATCATTTGCCAAATAATAATGAGTTCGGTTAGTCATAACATATTTATTGACTATCTTGACGCTCTCGGTGTAGACCACACAAAAGAATATTCTACCGGCCGGTTTGAGACCATGCCGTTTAAATCTCTCTTCGGTTTCACCCGGCTTCTTAAGGAGTATGGGGTGGAATCGGAGGGTTATGAAATTACCGACCGCAAGGAAATGGCGCTCTTACCGGTTCCGTGGCTTGCCGATACGGCCAAAGGCTTTGTGATAGTAAGAAGTTTCGCCCCCGACAAGATAGTCTATGAGTCGGAGGGGGAGATTCTCACTACCACGCCCGACAATTTTCTCTCGGCCACAACCGGTTTTGTGTTGCTGGGCATGAAAGGAGCCGATGCCCGCGAGCCTGACTATGCCGCTCACCATAGAGCCGAGCTTATAGCCAAGGGTAAACGCGTGGTGCTCACCGCAGCGGTGCTTATTGTGGCTCTCTGGCTATTTGTGAGCAACGGTCTGGGTAACCATCTCTCGACAGTGCTGATAACTTTGGTCGATCTGCTCGGACTGGCGCTGACCTACATGCTCGTGCAGAAATCTATGGGAATCCACAGCAAGACTGCCGGAAAAGTTTGCGGAGTGCTCGACAAGGAGGGGTGTGACACTGTGTTGTCGACCAAAGCTTCCTCGTTTCTCGGCATTGTGAACTGGAGTGAGGTAGGCTTCGCCTATTTCGGAGTCAGTCTCCTCTGTCTGCTTATATTTCCCGGAGCGATTCACCTGCTGGCGGTGTGCAATCTCTGCTGTCTCCCCTTTACGGTGTGGAGCATCTGGTATCAGAAATTCCGTATCAAAACATGGTGCACTCTTTGTGTCAGCGTTCAGGCCTCTCTGTGGCTGCTGTTTTTCTGCTACTGGGGTGGCGGATGGCTGTTTCCTATATGGCCTGTCAGCGCCTCGATAATACTTCTCGGCGCGGCCTATCTGATAGTGTTGCTGACCCTCAATGCACTTATTCCCAATCTTAAATATAAAAAGAAATGAGCCTGCTCCCTCCTGAAATAAAAAGCGCCCGCCCGCTCAATGCCGGCGAGCTCAACAAGGTGAACTTTGCAAACCGCCACACTATCCTCACTCCCGAAATTCTCGCCGCCGCCAAAGGCCGCTCAAAAGACTAAGACACATGGGGGCCAATGGGACAAATATGCTCCCTATTGGTCTCATTTGACAAAAAAATCCCGACATAAGGTGTGGATTGATTAACGCACCTTATGTCGGGTATATTTAGTTAGTCTTGGGTTTCAGGGCCTTGGTCAACTCTAATTGATTTTAATAATAGCTCACCTTTTTTCGTGCTGTTTAGTGCTACAAAAAAAGCTAAACCTGTATC
>JAIDXU010000018.1 GCA_029058455.1 Paramuribaculum sp. | reverse complement strand
GAGATACACCGCATATCGGGCTTCAGACCGTGGCACATTATTCCCGTCGGACGATTTACGGTTACCGACTCCGCCTATCTCAGATATGTGCGCCTATGGACACGGATATGGCCCGCGAGACGGTTATATTATCTTTTTCGCGGTAAGGTGAACGGTTTGCGCGCCGGAGTGCGGTCAATTTTCAAAAAGAGATAGATGAAACAATTATATAAAGTGGCGAACAACGTTTTTGCGGTGTCGGTGAGCGAGGGTCTGCGCGCCTGGACGACACTGAAGCCCCGCTTCGCTGAGTTTGCCACCCCTTTGTCGGCAGAGAAGCCGGTGCTTGAAGTGGAGGTGAAATCGATGGAGCTTCCTGAATATGCCGGCGAAAGAATATATGAGCCGGTTCACGGAGGTATAGGCTTTATATCTTCGTGCGCTTCGCGCATGGGTGACGGCTCGCTGGCTCTTGAGTTCAGGCATGTGGCGGACGCAGAACCGCGTCTGCTAATGATAATGCCGTCAACTCTTGACCGCGCCGACATAACTATCGCATCCGACGGCGACGATAACGACAGCTATTTTTTGAGCCACGCCCTGATGATAGCCTTTATGATAGCCACATGCGGTAACGGCACTTTGCTGTTTCACAGCTCGGCGGTGGTATATAGCGGAAAGGCATATCTGTTTCAGGGCAAGAGTGGCACCGGCAAGAGCACCCATGCCCGCCTGTGGACTGAGCATATCGTCGGAGCCGAGCTGCTCAACGATGACAACCCCCTGATAAGCTTCGCTGAAGATGGCACGGCTATGGCCTATGGGTCGCCCTGGAGCGGCAAGACCCATTGCTACCGCAATGTGGCGGCTCCTGTGGGCGCCATTGTGCGCATAGTGAGGGGAGCGGAGAACTCCTTGCGCCGCCTCGCGCCACTCAAGGCCTACGCGTCGCTCACCGCTTCGGTGTTTTTCATGCCGTTTCTGAGCGAGGAGCTGAGAGAGAAGCGCCACAAAACGATAGAGCGTCTCGCAGGAAGCGTGGCCTGTTGCGAAATGCACTGCCGCCCCGACGCAGACGCCGCCCTGACATGCATGAGAGGGCTGATGATTTATGCAAACAATTAAAATTTAAGAAGATGAAAATAAAAAAAGGCTTTACATTGCGCACCGTAATGGGCCAGAACGTAGTATTGGCCGAAGGAAGCAACTCAGACAGCTTCGGCAAGATAATCACCCTCAACTCGTCGGCCGCAATGTTGTGGGAGGAGCTGAAGGGGAGATCGTTTGACGTCGACACCGCTGCCGATCTGCTGGTTGAGAAATATGGCATTGATCGCGAGCAAGCACTCGCCGACGCCAAATATATCATCGACCTCATGGCTGAAAAAGGCCTCGTGGAATAACAAATAAGCTTCAGAAATAAGCCCTTCCATTTATCACAGTTCAAGTATGCTAAAGAATCTCACAAACCGGTTTATGTCATCATCTCTCAAGCGGAAAATAAGATATGTGCTGTCGCTTGACAAGAGATATTGGCTCGATATAGTGCTTTTGTTGCTGATAGTCGCCGCGATTATCTATTTCGCCACACGACCCAAGCATCAGGAGCCGGTGCTTCCCAACGTGGAGGTTTCGACCGTCGACACCGCCACCGTCAATATCTATGGCGAGTATGTCGGCAGAATCCGCGCGCAGCAGTTTGTGGAGATCAACGCCCGTGTGGAGGGCTATCTTGAAAGAATGCTGTTTAAGGAGGGCTCGTATATCGACAAGGGGCAGACGCTTTTTGTGATCGACCCGAGGGTGTATGAAGCACATGTGAACCGCGCGCGGGCTCAGCTCAACAAGGCGAAGGCTCAGGCTCAGAAAGCCGACCGCGACCTGAAACGCATAGAGCCTCTCTATGAGCAGAACGCGGCTTCGCAGCTCGACCTTGACAACGCTATCGCGGCCGCCGAAACCGCCAACGCCGAGGTGACCGTGGCACAGGCCGATCTGACCCAGGCCGAACTGATATTGAGTTACACCAAGGTTGTGTCGCCGATCTCGGGATATATCTCTGAGCGCGTGGCCGATATAGGCACTCTCGTAGGCCCGTCGGCGGGAAAATCGCTTCTTGCAACCGTGGTGAAGAGCGACACGGTGAGAATTGATTTCTCGATGACGGCTCTCGACTATCTCAGGAGCAAGGATCGCAATGTGAGTCTGGGAGGGGAGGAAAGCACTGATAAAAAAGCCTCCTATATAACCATCACCCTTGCCGACGGCTCGGAATATCCCTATAAGGGATTGGTTGACTTTGCCGATCCGCAGGTTGACCCGCAGACAGGCACATTTTCGGTGAGAGCCGAGATGCCCAATCCGCAGCATCAGTTGCTGCCGGGTGAATTTACCAAGGTCAAGGTGCTTCTCGACCTGAGAGAAAACGTAATCGAGATTCCGCAGAAGGCCCTCGTGATAGAAAAAGGGGGTGCCTTTGTGTTTGTGGTTAGACCCGACGGGGTGGTTGAAAAGCGATTTATCGAGACAGGACCCGAGACTGACAACAAGGTTATTGTGGAGCGAGGACTGAAACGTGGCGAGAGAATCGTGACCGAAGGCTATCACAAGCTCAAGCATGGCATGAAAGTCAACCCTATCGAGGCCGCAAGTGAATCGGGCGACAGCCAGAACGCCGAAGCTGAAAGCCTATGAAAGAGAACTTTTTTCTGAGACATTCGGTATTTTCGTTTGTCATTTCGATAATCATACTCCTGATAGGTATCATAGGCCTGAAGATGCTGCCTATCGACCAGTATCCGGAAATCGTGCCGCCGGTGGTGAGGATAAGCGCTTCATATCCGGGCGCCGACGCCTCGACAGTGACTCAGGCGGTGGCAACACCTATCGAACAGGAACTTAACGGCACTCCCGGCATGATATATATGT
>JAIDXU010000179.1 GCA_029058455.1 Paramuribaculum sp. | reverse complement strand
GGCGCCCGCTGCAAGTCTTCGGCCCTCGCGGCTCTCTGTAGGTTCTGCGCGGCTTCAAACCCATCATAGTAGTGGGAGTGACCAAGCTCTACAATCTCTATGCCGGCCGGCCCTACATACTCGTTACCGACTCACCCTATTTCTTCCTCTCGCTCACTACCATGGTGATTGGCTGTCAGCTGTTTCTCACCGGATTTATCGGCGAGCTGGTGGTGAGAAATTCCTCCTCGCGCAATCATTACGAAATCAAACAGACTATTAAATCCGACCTCTGAATCTCTTTATAAATATGTCAATCGACTCAAACGCCTATCCCGCTCTCTATAACGTAATCAAATCACGCAAAAGCACCCGCAGATACCTGCCCGACAATGTTGACCGCGACCTCGTCAACGCAGTGCTCGACGCCGCCCGTCTCGCTCCTTCGGCTTGCAATCTCCAGCCGTGGCGTTTCTATGTCATAACCCGCGAAATGACCGAGCTCCATCAGGCCGTGATAAAGAGCTATGACCGCTCGTGGATAGCCGAAGCTCCCGTCTATATCGTTGCCTGCGGCGACCACTCGCAGGCGTGGCATCGCGCCGACGGCAAAGATCACACCGACATCGACGTGGCTATCGCCGTAGAGCATATCTGTCTCGCCGCCGAAAGCCTCGGCCTGGCCACATGCTGGGTTTGCAACTTCCTAGCTCCCGAACTGTCAGAGGCTCTTCACCTGCCTGAAACAATGGAGCCGGTGGCTATCATTCCCCTCGGCTATTCGGCAAAAGCACCCGACACCTACCGCAATACTCCCCGCAAATCGTTAGACGAAATCGTGCAGTGGGGAATATGAGACTATCGGCCCTGATAGCATGGATTGCCGCCGCCATATCATTTTGTGGCGTTGCTGCAATTATATCGTCATGTAATTCGGGCGGCTGCACCGAGAATCAGACAAGTGTGCCCCGCGCCGGATTCTATGACATGGAGACTCTGCGCCAGGTGTCGCTCTCCGGTGTGGAAATCGGCGGAATCGGTGCGCCCAACGACTCGCTGCTCGCCACCGGACTCAGCGCCATAGGTGAGGTATATCTACCTCTAAGAGCCAACAAAGCCACTACTTCATTCTATTTCCGCTATCTTGTGGCCAACGACTCCACAGGCCTCATCTCTCCCCGCGACACTCTCACCGTCGACTATACCACCATCCCCTATTTTGCCTCTGAGGCGTGTGGCGCAATGTATCGCTACACCATCACCCGCATAACCCACACCTCGCTGATGATCGACTCGGTAGCGCTCACCGACTCGGTGATCAACAACCTCGACATAGAGCGACTGAAAATCTTTTTTAAAGACAACAGCGCCGGCGAGGACGAGAATGAAGAAAATCTATTTATCTGAACTAAATCATGAAACAGATTGCGATTTTCCTTCTTACATTATTGTTGACGGCAGCGATGTCGTCAGGCGCCGTTATGCCGACCAACGCCACAGTGAGCGAAGTTTGGCAAAGTGCCGACACTACGACTGTAGCGGCACCCGATTCACTGACAGCTTCGCCTGTTGACTCGGCAGCGGTTTCCAAAGCGCCGGTGACACAGCCGAGAGTGAAACGCGATCCTCTCGACAACAAGCGCACCATCACTCCGGTCAACGTGCGCGACCGCTCGCAGGCAGAACGCGAGCGTCAGCGACTCACCAGCCAGCTCTCCCAGAAAAAAATTGACCGCAGCGCCGTTAAAGAGATCACCACCGACGATGGCACGAGCTATTTTGTCGACACTGTTACCAACGTCACGCTGCCCGACTCGATAGCCGACATGTTCCGCCCCAAGAATCTCTATCCAAGATTCACCGCCGTGACAATCGGAGTCAACCTCTGGGATCCGTTCATGCGTCTGCTCGGCCAGCAATACGGAGGCATCGAAGTATGGGGATTACTGAGTCTCCACAATCGTTTCAACCCCATAATAGGTGTAGGTTTCAGCAGCGCCGATGTCTCTCCCGACGAGTCAAATTTCACATGGAAGTCGAAACTCGCCCCCTATTTCAATTTAGGCATACTCTATAATGTGTTCTATAACAATTCGCCCGACTATCAGCTGCTGGTGGGGCTCAGATATGCCATAACACACTTCAACTATGAGGTGGTGGATATAACCACCCCTCCCGGCTACTGGCGCGACCCCTCTACATTCAATATTCCGCAATGCAGCTCCACGGCGGGTTATATAGAAGTATCGCTCGGGGTGAAAGTTAAACTGGTAAGCAACCTGAGCGCCGGATGGCAATTCAAGTTCCGCACCATAGCCCACGAAAGCAACGCCCCCTACGGCCAGCCGCTCGTTATTCCGGGATTCGGCAAACGCACCAACAATTTCGGTGTAGGATTATCGCTGATGTATACACTTCCGCTGAACATCACACCCCGCCCGGGAGTTAAAAAAGATAAGAAATAACTTTATTAACCCGTAATAACATAATCTATGAAAAGAATCATAATCATAGGCGCAAGCTCGGGAATCGGTCTCAAAGCAGCCGGCAGATAT
>JAIDXU010000178.1 GCA_029058455.1 Paramuribaculum sp. | reverse complement strand
AATTTAACCAGATGAAAAACGACCTCAGCTCTCAGATCAAGTTAGAGCAAATACCTCGCCGCTATTATGCGCCCGAAACTGAAATTGAGCTTGCCGCTCTTACCCGTGAGGAAAAAATCCGCACGCTGATCTATGAATCGGCAACCGAAGGATCACACTTCCTTGCTAACGAGATGGCACGCTACATCAACCGTGCTATCGAAAAGAAAGGCAAAGCCGTTATAGCCCTCGGCGTTGGAAACAGCACCACCGCTCCCTATGCCGACCTTATTGAGCTTTACCGTCAGGGCAAGGTTGATTTTGATAAAGTAGTGGTGTTTAACCTCTGCGAATTTTATCCCAGGTCTGAAAACGGAGCCTCGACTCTGTCGCGCCTCAAATCAATTCTGCTCGACCATGTTAACGTGCGTCAGGAGAATATCCATACCTTCGACACCTCTATTGCCAAAGAAGATGTGTTCCAGAGCTGCACCGAATATGAACAGCTCATCGCCTCTGAAGGCGGTCTCGATCTAACCGTATGTGAAGTAGGTCCGCAGGGTTGTCTTGCCTTCAACGAACCCGGATCGGGAGCCACCACCGTGTGCCGCCTTGTGTTGCTCAGCAATGAGCTCCGTCAGGCTCAGGCGCGCAACTATAAGGACGATCCCACCCCCAATACAGCTCTCACTCTCGGCATAGCCAACATCCTTGCCTCTAAAAGAGTGCTTACCATGGCCTGGGGTGAAAACCGTGCCGAAATCGTGAAAAAGAGCGTTGAAGAACATCCCTCCTCCAACCTCCCCTCATCATGGCTTCAGCTTCATCCCCACGCCAAGCTCGTAATCGACCTGTCAGCTGCCTCATCGCTCACCCGTATCTCACACCCCTGGATGGTTACATCATGCGAATGGACTGACAAACTGATTCGTCGCGCAATCGTGTGGCTGTGTCAGGTCACCGGCAAACCTATCCTCAAACTTACCGATAAGGACTATGGTGACAACGGACTCGGTGAATTGCTCGCCATCTATGGCTCGGCCTATAATGTCAATATCAAGATTTTCAACGATCTTCAGCACACTATCACAGGCTGGCCCGGCGGCAAACCCAATGCCGACGACACCTATCGCCCCGAGCGTGCAAATCCCTATCCCAAGCGTGTGATTGTATTCTCGCCCCACCCCGACGATGACGTGATTTCGATGGGCGGCACACTCAAGCGACTCGTTGACCAGAAACATGACGTGCATGTGGCTTATGAAACTTCAGGCAACATTGCAGTAGGCGACGAGGATATGATGCGCTACTTCCTTATGATGGATAGAATTGCACCGATGTTCGGATTTGACAACGAGGGTTACACCGGACTCTCGCAAAAGGTGAGAGACTTTGTCAATTCAAAGAATCCCGGCGATATGGACCTCAAGGAAATTCGCGAAATCAAGACAATGATCCGTCAGGCCGAAGCCTCGATCGCATGTCAATATATAGGTGTGAAACCTGAGAACGTGCATTTCCTCCGTCTCCCCTTCTATGAAACCGGCGCTATTAAGAAAGGTGACCTCACCGAAAAAGATGTCGACATCGTCAAGAAACTGATCGAGGATGTGAAGCCCCATCAGATTTTCGTAGCCGGTGACCTCGCCGATCCTCACGGCACCCACAAAGTATGTACCGACGCCGTTCTCGCCGCTCTCTATGAACTGCGCGACGAGCCCTGGATGAAAGACTGCCGTGTGTGGATGTATCGCGGCGCATGGGCTGAATGGGAAATAGACCATATCGAAATGGCTGTACCTATCTCTCCCGAGGAACTCAGATTCAAACGCAATTCTATTCTCAAACATCAGAGCCAGATGGAAAACGCACCTTTCCTCGGCAACGATGACCGCCTGTTCTGGCAGCGCGCTGAAGAACGCAACCGTGCAACCGCCAATCTCTATGAGTCGCTCGGTCTCGCAAGCTACGAGGCGATCGAAGCCTTTGTGGAGTATCATCCCATCAAATAATAACTTTATCCAAGATTGATTTAATGTATGAGGAGGCTGTGTGACAATTGATTTTTACACCACAGTCTCCTCATTTTTATAGTTGTAAAAGTTGCACACAGGTCAAATTTGTTGTGCAAAAAAGCGCCAAATGTTAAAATTTTAGAAATATTTTTACAAATTTTCAGCAGTTTTCACATTTCATTCTTGCCCGCTTATAATATTGTGCCTACCTTTGCAGTGTCAATTTATCATCATAGCGGCACAGATACCCTATCCAACTCCCTGTTGCCGATTGCAAAAAATCAATTTATCGTGAATTTTATTAAAAATATTATAACCGCCGGCCTCTGCCTCATCTCCTCGATAGCTGTTTCAAACAGCACCGTAGCAGAGCGTCCCAATCCGGTAGGTGAATATGAAGCTGCTGTTGAACTTGAACCGGGTGACGATTATATGCCTACCCTCAGCGAGCTTTTCGGCGCTCCTATCGACGACCTTCCCGAATCTGCCGACACCGAAGGTCTCGAAATGGAAATTGTAGATTATGCCAAGCAATTTCTCGGCACCCGCTACCGCTCGGGTGCCAAAGGTCCCAAAGCTTTCGACTGCTCAGGTTTCACAAGCTATGTATTCAAAAATTTCAGTCTTTCATTAGGCTCTTC
>JAIDXU010000177.1 GCA_029058455.1 Paramuribaculum sp. | reverse complement strand
ATTAAGAGAAAAAGCACTATCTTTGCAGTGTTGAATCCCGGTAGCCCCTGTATATCAAGCTATCGGGTTTTGTTTTTATGTGGCAAACGCACAATGGTAAAGCAAAAAACGCTTTTCATATGTCTTGGAATCTTTCACAGTCGCAACTGTGTTAATTCTCACGGGCAAAATTAGTTATATTATTTGGATTGACAAAATAAAAAATGGTGGCATACTCCGAAAGATATTATTGTTATGGTTAGGTCTTCACATGATGGCGCTTTAGGCTTAGAGGTGAGGGAATTATTTAGAGGTGAGGGAATTATATTGAGAAAAAACGGTTGTAGGAAGGGAACAATTCGAGAAGATGTGGTGTTGAAAATATATATCTGAACCGTAGAATTACTATGAAAACACCCCTCCTATTGTCATTTTTTATGCTTATGACCGCTCTACCCGGTCTTTCGGCCAATAGCCGAGACGTGCGATCGCAGAGCGGCGGTGTTATAACCGCAACATCATCCCAAGCTGCTATTACTCAGACTTCTCCGGATGAGGACCTGTGGTGGAAGCAATATAACGACTCACTTTTGACTGTGCTTATATCTAAGGCGGTCGCCAACAACTATGATGTGGCGGCGGCCATGAAACGTATCAAGATTGCCGAGCGCCAGATTACAGCCGCGCGAAGCGCTCTTTATCCTACGGTGGGAGTTTCGGCGGGATGGAATGCGGAACGGTCGGCAGGAGCTACCTCCAATCCGGCAACAGCTTCACATTCAGGCAGCTATTTCAATGTCGGGGCCAATGTCAACTGGGAGATAGATGTTTTTGGCCGCGTGGCGGCAAAAACAAAGGCTGCGCGAGCCGGAGTGGGTGTAAGTCGTGCGGAGTATGATGCTGTGATGGTGTCGCTCTGCGCCGATCTTGCAAAAGCTTATTTTCAGCTGCGCACATATCAGCAGCAATATAACGAGACTGTCAGTCATATTGCCTCTCAGGAAAAAGTCGTGAAAATGACCGAGGCTCGACATGAAGCCGATTTAGGCAACGGTCTGGAAGTTGCTCAGGCAAAGACGGTGCTCTATTCCACCCGTGCATCGCTTCCTACACTCAAATCATCTATCCGCACAACCGCCAACTCGATTGCTGTGCTTACGGGTGTGCAGCCCGACGAGCTCGTTCCCGAACTGCTTGAGACTAAACCGCTTCCCTCCGCGATGCCGCTTATTGGCAACGATGTGCCGATGAATCTTCTGCGTCGTCGACCCGACGTGTTGGAGGCTGAGAAACAGATAGAACAATATGCCGCACAGATAGGAGTGGCGCGCAAGGATTATCTGCCAGTGTTGTCGCTCACCGGCAGTATAGGTACTTCGGCCCACAAGGTCAACGATCTGTTTGGCGATAACAGTCTGGAATATTCAATCTCTCCCACACTGTCGTGGACTGTTTTTGACGGTCTGAGCCGTAGAAACAATGTCGAGGAAGCGCGACTGCAGCTTCAGGCCGCCACCGATTCCTATAACATGACCTTGCTCACTGCGGTCGAGGAGGTTGATAACGCCCTGACCGCCTATAATGCCGCTCTGGAGCGAAGCCGGTTGATGAAAGAAGTGCTTGAACAGAGTGCCAAAAGCTATAATATGTCGGTGGATCTCTATCGAGACGGATTGACCGACTTTATAAACGTGGTCAATTCGCAGGTTACTTATCTTGAAAACCAGACCGCCCTGATCGAAGCCGAGGGAAATGTCTATGCCGCTCAGGTGGCTCTCTATGAGGCGCTCGGCGGAGGTTTATGAATTTACTGATGTGATTAACGATGTAAAAACGATATTGATATGAAGCATATTTACAATCTTACCGGCCGTAGTGTGATGTATATGGTGTTGCTGACGGCAGTAACCGCATTTGCAGCCGGATGTGACCGA
The DNA here is from genome assembly GCA_029058455.1 of Paramuribaculum sp. Classification (GTDB taxonomy): domain Bacteria; phylum Bacteroidota; class Bacteroidia; order Bacteroidales; family Muribaculaceae; genus Paramuribaculum. The sequence continues at coordinate 11,301 of JAIDXU010000177.1, read as the reverse complement.
AAAAAAGATAAGCCCGAGGATCAACATGGTAGTCCGGCTATACAGGTAGCCGAGGCCACTGTCGACTCGGTAGTGCTCTACAAAACATTGCCGGGTATCATACAGTCGGCCACCACAACCAATGTAGTGGCCCGTGTAAACGGCAAGGTGCTGTCAAAGAATTTCACCGGCGGTGAATATGTGCGCTCCGGCCAGACTCTCTACACAATCGAGTCGACAACCTACCGCAACGCGGTTGAGAGTGCGCAGGCATCTTTGGCTTCGGCACGGAGTCAGTATGATTATTACACCAAGCAACTTGCCGCCATGCGCAAGGCTCTGGAGGCTGACGCGGTGAGCAAAATGCAGGTGGCGCAGGCTGAAAACAATCTTCAGCAGGCTGCTTCGGCCATAAGCGAGGCACAGGCGCAACTGTCAACAGCTCGCGAAAATCTCCGTCACTGCACTGTTACCGCTCCGTCATCGGGCTATATTTCGGAAACCCGTATCGATGCCGGCAATTATGTAAGCGGCGAGGGGGAAGCGGTCGTGCTCGCCACTATCTATGACAATGACAATCTCCGGGCTGAGTTCTCGATCAGCGATTCACAATATGAGGAGCTGATAGGGGGCACGGGCGGTCTTAAGGCTCAGGTCTATCGCGATGTGCCTCTCTCGTTCAGGGAGCCGCTTCAAAACAGTTACACCGCCGACCTCTATTATGAGTCGCCGAGCATCGACCAATCAACAGGTTCGCTTGTGCTTGTCGGTACTCTTACCAATAAGGATAATGAGCTGAAAAACGGAATGTATGTCACCGTTTCCTTACCCTATGGGGTGAGTCCCCATGCTGTGCTGGTTAAAGATGCATCGCTCGGCTCCGATCAGCTCGGATATTATCTCTATACAGTGGATTCAGACAACAAGGTTCACCATACCCCCGTTAAAGTCGGCGGACTATATCAGGACTCGCTGAGAATCGTTACCTCAGGCATAGAGCCGGGTGGCCGATATGTTACCAAAGCACTGCTCAACGTGCGCCCGGGCGAGACAATCAAACCGGTTATGACCAACTGATATAGCAGATATTACCTCCATCATTCATCCATATATTAATTCCACACCATGTTTTCAAAATTTTTCATAGGCCGACCGATTTTCGCCACGGTATTAGCGCTTGTTATGGTCTTTGCGGGCATATTATGTCTCACAAAGCTTCCTATCGCCCAGTATCCTGACATTACGCCTCCCACAGTTATGGTCAGCGCCACCTATCCGGGTGCGAATGCAGCGACAGTTGCTCAGGCTGTTGGTGTGCCTATCGAGGAGCAGGTCAACGGTGTGGAAGGTATGCTCTATATGAGTTCCACCTCAGGGTCAGACGGCAGCTATAACCTGACTATCACTTTCGAAAACGGTACTGATGTGGATGAGGCTGCCATAGAGGTGCAGAACCGCATATCCTTTGCCAACGCCACTCTCCCCTCGCAGGTGACTCAGCAGGGAGTAACGGTGAGCAAACAATCAAGCAACAATGTGCTGTTTCTGGCCCTGGAAGGTGACAGCGACCGTTATGACGCGCTCTATCTCACGAGCTACGCCCAGTTGCATATCACCGATGCGCTGTCGCGTGTGAAAGGAGTAGGCGGCGTTAATGCTTTTGGCGGAGGTGAATACAGTATGCGTATCTGGCTTGATCCTCAGATCATGCAGGCCAGAGGCATAACACCTCAGCAGGTGAGAGCGGCCATAGAGTCGCAGAATATGGAGGTGGGAGCCGGCTCGGTGGGTAATCCACCCGATAATAATTCGGAGTTTTCGTTCACGCTTACTACCCGCGGGCGTCTCTCCACACCCGAGGAGTTTTCGAATATCGTAATCCGCACCGACGACAACGGTATGCTGAGGCTCGGAGATATTGCTAAGGTGGAACTTGGCAGCAGCTCTTATGCCGGCTCGGCGAATGTCAACGGCAATGCCACCGCGCTCATAGGTGTGGCCCAGCTGCCGGGAGCAAATGCGCTCGAGGTGGCCGACGGTGCGCTGAAAGAGATGGACAATCTGGCGCAGTATTTTCCCGACGGCATGAGTTATCGCGTGGTGCTCAATTCAACCGACTATGTGCGTGAGTCGATCGATGATGTGCTTACCACATTTGCCGAGACCACTCTCATTGTCATGCTGGTGATTCTGCTGTTTCTGCAAAACTGGCGCGCCGTGATTATACCTATGCTCACGATTCCGGTGTCGCTTATCGCTACGCTGGCGGTGATGAAGGCTATAGGTTTCTCGCTCAACACCCTTTCGCTGTTTGGCATGGTGCTGGCGATAGCCATTGTGGTGGATGATGCCATAGTGGTCGTTGAAGATTGCAGCCGCCTTGTCGATCAGGGAAAGCTTACGCGCAAGCAAGCCGCGATTCAGGCCATGAAAGAACTTACCGGTCCGGTAGTCGGCGAGGTGCTCGTGCTGCTCTCGGTGTTTATCCCCACCGCTTTTATCAGCGGCATAACCGGTCAGCTCTACAAACAGTTTGCCCTTACCATTGCCGTCTCGACCGCCTTCTCGGGCTTTAACGCCCTTACGCTCACACCGGCATTGTGCGCACTGTTTCTCACACCCCGCAAGCCTGCCCGTTTCTTTATCTACAAGTGGTTTAACAAAGGCTTCGATTGGGTGAGAAATTTCTATTCGCGGGTTGTCAACAAGATGTTGGGCTATCCCAAAACTTCCATGCTTATATTTATTGCGATAGCCGGTATAGGTATCTACGGCTTTATGCAATGGCCCACGAGCTATATTCCCGAGGAGGATATGGGTTATTTCATGACCTCAATACAGCTTCCGGAGGGCGCTTCGATCGAGCGCACTCAGAAAGTTGTTGACCGGATGAGTGCCGAGCTGAGAAAGAATCCCTATGTGGCCGATGTTATGGCAATATCCGGAATGTCATTTATGGGTGGGGGCAACTCCTCCAACTTCGGCGGCCTCAGCGTGGTGCTTAAACCGTGGAAGGAGAGAGGAAAGAAAGGCTCTGTCGACAATGTGATTGCCTATGCCGATTCGGTAGGCGCCACCATCGAGGAAGCAAGCATATTCTCTCTCAATCCTCCGGCCATTCCCGGTTTGGGCATGTCGTCGGGGTTGCAGCTGCAGTTGCTCGACATCAACAATATGGGAGCCAAGGCATTGAAAGACGCGATTGTCGCCATTCAGCGCGAGGCTGAGAAAGATTCACGTATCGCTTCGGTGACCTCGATGTATCAGGGCACCGTGAAGCAATATGAGGTGAAATTTGACCGAGACCGCATTAAGCAGCTCGGCATTGCGCTCGAAGATGTGTATGACGCTCTGTCATCCTATATGGGTGGAGCTTATATAAATGATTTCAATGACTTCGGCCGTGCCTTTGAGGTAAAGATGCAGGCGCAGGGTGATTCGCGCGCCAACCCTGACGATGTGCTCGCCCTCACGGTTCAGGCGCCCGACGGAGGCATGGTGCCTTTCTCGGTCTTTGCCACTGTCGAGGCTGTGGAGGGAGAACCATCCGTAGCCCGTTATGATATGTATTCAAGCGCGTCGCTTACGGCTACCCCGGCCCACGGAGTCAGCTCGGCCGAGGCTATCGCCGCTATGGAGCAGATAGTTAAAAACAGTGTTGGTCAGAACTTCTCGTATGCGTGGAGTGGTATAGCCTATCAGGAGACACAGGCCGGAACAACGATCAGCTTCGTGTTTGTCTTTGCCATCATAATGACAATCTTTGTGCTGGCGGCTCAATATGAGAGCTGGACCGACCCTATAGCTGTGGTGCTGAGTATGCCGGTGGCTGTGTTGGGCACAGTGCTCGGATGTATTCTTCTCAATCAGAGCATTAGCATCTATACCCAGATCGGACTTATATTGCTGCTCGGCATGTCGGCTAAAAACGCGATCTTGATAGTTGAATATGCCATGGACTTCCGCAAAGGTGGCATGGATATTCGGAAATCGGCTCTGCAGGCGGGAGTGATACGCTTCCGACCCATCATGATGACCGCACTTGCATTTGTATTCGGAGTAATGCCGATGATGTTTTCGACCGGTGCGGGCGCCAATTCCCGCATAGAGCTTGGCACCGCGGTGGTGTTTGGCATGGCGCTTAATGCCGTGATAGGCACGCTTTTCGTTCCGACTTTCTGGACCGTTATGCAGACCTTCAACGAAAAATATCTCTCCCGCCTCTTCAAGACTCCCGCCGAGAATAATCAGGCTAATTGATGGTCTGTGTAGAAACCGGTCGCGAACTTTTTAAACCCTCTTGTTTTGGGATTATACACCTTGCTCAGCCTTATTTGATTCTCGGGGGAGGGAGGAGGCGCGAGATAGAGGCGCGGAGGCGTGAGAGGAGGCTGCGGCGCGGTGGAGTGGCCGGAGATGATTCGGCGGCCGGTTTGCTCAACGCTTCAAGAATACGCCCGAGAGCCTGAGAAAGAGGCTGGGTGATTTCCTCGCGCCCGGCAAAGTGGCTGATGAGCAGCTGCCTTACATCGCGCGCCAGTTCAAGTGCGCGCCGATTGTCGCCGCTCCATATTCCGCGTGAGTAGCGGCGGTAAACGGCCATTGGCTGAGGCATAAATCTGATGTCGCCCCGCGAGGCATGGAGCATGTGGAGGGCATAGTCGGTGAGAGGTGTCTGTTCAATCCATCGAGGAAGCTCGGAGTGGGAGAGGGCGCGATACATCACCGAAACATTGCTTATGAGGTTGGCTTTGGCGAGGTCGGTCACTGTCATGAGGCGCGGAGTGGTGCCCGGGCCGTTGGATAGCGACATTTCGCCTGTGTCGGCATAGTAGTTGACCACGCGGTGGAAACATATCGCCGTTTCAGGATGATTTTCCATCCATTCGGCCTGGCGGCGCAGTTTGTGTCGCGAACACCAGAAGTCATCACCCTCGCAGATAGCGATATATTTTCCCCGGCAATGACTGTAAGCGTCGAGAAGATTGCGTTGCAGACCGAGATTTTGCCGGCGGGATATAAGCGTGATTTTGCCGGGATATTTGTCGGCCCATGCTTTGGTCCGGTTCTCGGTGGCGTCGGTCGAACAGTCGTTGGCTATCACAAGCTCAAATTCAAACGGAGCTTTCTGGAGCATTACCGAGCGTATGGCTTCGTCGATAGTAGACTGTTGGTTGTAACATAGCATTAGCACCGACACGAGTGGTGTGCCGGTGCTTTGACTTATTATTTCGGATGATCTGTCGGTCATTTGAGATTGCGGGCGGCAGTGCTGAGAATTTCGCTCAGGGTGGGGTGGGCGTAAACGAGCGACTGCATGGTCTTGAGGTCGGCACCCGCGAGCATGGCCATGGCGGGTGTGGCTATCATGAGGTCGGCGCCGGCGCCCGTTATAGAGCAGCCGACAAGTTTGAGACTTTCGGGATGAAAGAGCATTTTCACCATTCCCTCGGTCTGGTCGGTGGCCACGGCATAGCCGTTGGAATAATAGGTGGCCGACGCCGCGAGGGGTTTGAAGCCGGAGGCTTCGCATTGGGAGGGAGTCATGCCTACCATAGAGCATGGAGGATTGGTAAACGCTACCGAGGGGATGATGTCGAGTTCAACCGGCAGGCCGAGCACCTTGCGGCCCTGAGCTTCGGCTGCATGGGCGAGGAGACAGCGGCCGTTGACATCGCCTATGGCGAAGATTCCTTCGACCGAGGTCTGCATATTGTTGTCGGTGACTATAAATCCGCGGCGGTCGAGGACTATGCCCGATTCAACCGCGCCCGCAGGCACGACAGCTTTGCGGCCAACAGCCATCAGCACCTTTTGGGCGGTGAGGCTCTTGGGTTTGTCTTTCGATATGTAGTCAACTCTGAACATAGAGTCATCATCGCGGCTCACTGCGGTGACGGCGGCCGAGGTGATAAATTCCACACCCCGCTTTTTGAGACTCATGCGCAGACGTTTGGCTATATCGGGGTCGAAAGCGGGCAGAATCTCCTTGCAATATTCTATCACCGTGACTTTCACGCCGCGGAGATTGAGCATTGAGGCAAATTCCATGCCTATCACGCCGCCACCTATAATGGCGAGCGAGTCGGGCAGCTCGTCGAGCGAAAGCATGTCGGTGCTGTCGATGGTCAGATCTGCGCCCTCGATCGGAAGCGAGGCGGGAGCGCTGCCGGTGGCGATGATGATGCGCGGCGCGGTGAGAGTCTCGCCGTTGACCTCCACGATGTGCTGCGGTCTGATCACGGCCTCACCCTTATAGATGGTGGTTTTGGCAATGAGCGATTCCACTCCCTGACGCAGGGTGGCCACGACTTCGTTTTTATGCTCGACCGCTTCGGTATAGGGAGTGTCGGGACAGTGAGCTGCCGAGTGGCAGAGCGCCTTGGTGGGAATACATCCGCGGTTGAGGCAAGTGCCTCCCGCAAGCTCTTTTTCAATCAGAGCCACGCTAAGCCCCGTGGCAGCGGCCTCGGCGGCCACAGAGTAGCCGCCGGGTCCGGCGCCGATTACTATAAGGTCGAAAATTGCAGGTGAGGTCATCAGAGGTCGTTGCTTTTAAGATCGGCCACAGTGACACGCGGAGTGAGGGCGGCGGCTGTGTCGTCGGGGTGTCTCACGGGAGTGTCGTGGGGAGCGTTTTTCACTAAATCGGGATTGTTGGCCGCCTCGTCGGCAATCTGACGCATCACCTTTATGAAGTCGTTGAGAGTATCGAGATTTTCGGTTTCGGTAGGCTCGATCATAAGCGACTCATGAAACAGGAGGGGGAAATAGATTGTCGGGGCATGGAATCCGAAGTCAAGCAGTCGTTTGGCCACATTGAGTGTGGTGACGCCGGTTGACTTGTCGGCCAGACCGTCGAACACAAACTCATGTTTGCAAACTCTGTCGACCGGCAGACGGTAGAGGTCTCTCAGCGATTCCTTGATGTAGTTGGCGGCGAGGGTGGCCATCGGACCTACTTCGCGCAGACCCTCCTTGCCGAGTGACAGGATATAGGCGAGTGCGCGCAATTCAACGGCGAAGTTGCCGAGCAGGTTCGACACCTGACCGAGCGATGTTTCCGGGCTGTCGAGGGCAAAGGTGCCGTCGTCGAGCTTCACGACGCGGGGTGAGGGGAGGAACTGTTCGAGACCTTTTCTTACGCCCACAGGGCCGCTGCCGGGGCCGCCGCCTCCGTGGGGAGTAGAGAATGTTTTGTGGAGGTTGATGTGCATAACGTCAAAACCCATGTCGCCGGGGCGGGTCACGCCTACGAGCGGGTTGATGTTGGCGCCGTCATAATACATCAGGCCGCCGGCTTCATGAACCATCGCGGCGATTTCGGGAATACGGGTCTCGAATATGCCGAGTGTGTTGGGGTTGGTCATCATCATGGCGGCTACACGGTCGTTGAGCAGGGGCTTGAGGGCTTCGACGTCGACTGTGCCGTCGGGCAGACTCTTGACCTCAACCACCTTTAATCCGGCAACCGCGGCCGAAGCGGGGTTGGTGCCGTGGGCCGAGTCGGGCACTATCACGGTGTCGCGCTTCATGTCTCCGCGCGAGCGGTGATAGGCGCGTATCACCATCAGTCCGGTCAGCTCGCCGTGGGCGCCTGCAAAGGGATTGAGGGTAAATTCGCTCATGCCGCCTATCTCGCAGAGCAATTCCTGAAGGGTGAAATAGGCCTCGAGCGCACCTTGGGCGGCTGCCGCGGGGGTGAGGGGATGGAGAGCCGACATGTTGGGCAGGGCTGCCATCTCCTCGTTGATTTTGGGATTATATTTCATGGTGCATGACCCGAGGGGATAGAACCCTGTGTCAACACCGAAATTGTTGGTCGAAAGATTGGTGAAGTGTCTCACTACCGAAGGCTCGTCAACTTCGGGCAGTTCGGGAGCCGACTCGCGCAGCAGATTTGCGGGAATACCCTCAAGCGAGGCGCCACAGCCGGTGTCGGGCAGGCGATAGCCTTTGCGGCCCTTGCGCGAGAGGTCAAAAATGAGATTTGAATAAAACTTTCTGTTCATGGCTCTCGTGACTTAGGGGTTTGAAATAAGTTGACACAATTTATTATAGTCGTCTACGGTCTGCATCTCTGTTACGGCGATGAGCAGGTGATTGTCGTCGACTTTCACACCCGGAAGCACACCGGCCTTTACGCAGCGCTCGATGATGAGGTCGACAGGCTCGGTGGTGGTGACGAGAAATTCGTTGAGAAACGGTTTGTCGGGATAGGTGAGCGACACTTTGCCTGTTTCAACAAGCATTTGAGACAGTTTCACGGCTCCCGCATGGCCGGTCATGCAGAGCTGACGCAACCCGTCGGGACCTAACAGCGAGAGGTAGACCGACACATAGAGAGCCATCAGCCCCTGATTGGAGCAGATGTTTGAGGTGGCTTTCTCGCGGCGTATATGCTGTTCGCGGGCCTGGAGGGTGAGCACAAACACTCTCTGACCCATGTCGTCGGTGGTGGCGCCCACGATTCTGCCCGGCATTTTTCTCATCAGGGCTTTGGTGGCGCAGAGATAGCCGAGATAGGGGCCGCCGAAATTGAGCGGCATGCCGAGGCTCTGGGCGTCGCCCACGGCGATGTCGGCGTTCCATTCGCCGGGGGTGCGTATCACTCCGAGGTCGGCGGCGTTGGCATACATCACAAGGAGCGCTTTGGCGCCATGCACTTCGTCAGCCAGACCGGTATAGTCTTCGAGAATACCGTAACGGTTGGGGGTGGCTACGGCCACACCGGCCACATCGCCCTTGGCAAGCTCTTCGGAGATGCGGCTGCGCGAGGTCACTCCGTTTTCTTCATCTATCACAGTGATCTCCACCCCGTGGTTGAGGGCGTAGGTCTGAGCCACTTTTATGACATGGGGGAGCATTGTGGCCGACACCAGCACTCTTTTCTTCTTGCGCGAAGCGGCCACTGTCATTATCAGCGCTTCGGCTGTGGCGGTCGAGCCGTCATACATCGAGGCATTGCTCACTTCAAGACCGGTGAGCGAAGCCATCATGCTCTGATATTCGAAGATATACTGGAGGGTGCCCTGTGAAATCTCAGGCTGATAGGGGGTGTAGGCGGTGAGAAATTCCGAGCGGCCGAGAATATAGTTAACGGCCGAGGGTGAATATCTGTGATAGAAACCCTGCCCGGCAAAGCATGTGAGAGGCTTGTTTTTGGCGTCGAGATCGCGGAAGAAATCTCTTACCTCTTTCTCGCTCATCTCCGAAGCCACATCATAGTCGCGCTTCAGGAGCAGCTGCTCCGGCACATCGGCATAGAGCTCGTCGATCGACTTCATGCCGCATTTGGCGAGCATTGTGTCGACTTCGTGCTGAGTATGGGGAATATATCTGTGCACTGTGTTGGAATGATTGGTTAGGTGACTTACTTGCTTGAAGGAATCAATGAGCGGCTTCGGCCTCGCAATGTTTGCGGTAGGCTTCCTCGTCCATCAGCTTGTCGAGTTCGGAGGGGTCGGTAAGCTCCACTTTGATGATCCATGTGTTTTCGGCATCCTTGTTGATGAGGCCGGGGTTGTCGATGAGCTGCTCGTTGCTTTCGATCACGGCACCCGACACGGGAGAATAGAGGTCGGAAGCGGCCTTAACACTCTCGACGGCACCGAATTCCTCGCCGGCGGTGAGGTCGTCGCCCTGTTCGGGCATGTCGACATACACAATGTTGCCGAGGGCGTGCTGGGCATAGTCTGAGATGCCGATATAAGCGATGTTGCCGTCAACTTTTACATATTCGTGGGTGGGGCTATAGAGGGTTTTCATAATTGTCGGATTTTAAAGAGATTGATATTTGTTAAGGATTATTTTTTATAGCTTTTCTTATAGAATTTTTTGGCTGTCACAACGGCGGGAAAGACCTTGCGGCGCACCTTTACCTGAAGCTCGGTGCCGAGAGCGGCATAGCGCGAGTCGATGAGCGCCATGGCTATGCTCTTGTCAACCGAAATGCCGCGATAGCCGGTGGTGACCGCGCCGATCACTTCGCCGGTGGCGGGGAGGATTACTTCGGCGCCGTGGCGTGCTATGGCCCTGTCTTTGATTTCAAGACCCACGAGCTTGCGGCTCACTCCCGCTTCTTTCTGAGCCGCGAGAGCCTCACGACCTATAAATTCGGGTTTGTCGAGCTTGACGAATATTCCCAGCGAAGCTTCGAGAGGGGTGATTTCGTCGGTGAGCTCGTCGCCATAGAGGGGCAATCCCACTTCAAAACGCAGGGTGTCGCGGCAGCCGAGTCCGCACGGTTTCACGAGTCCGCTCTCCATCAGCTTGTTCCAGCAGAGACGGGTGGTGGCGGTGTCGCTGTAGATTTCAAAACCGTCCTCGCCGGTATAACCTGTGCGGCTCACCAACACGGGAGCGCCGTTGAGCGGCAGGGTGGTTTCCATAAAGGTATAGAAAACCAGATCCTTGCAGTCAAGGCCGAGAGCCTCGAGCATCACTTTTTCAGAATCGGGTCCCTGAATGGCTATCTCGCCGGTGGGGTCGGAGATATTCTTAACCTCCACATCATAGTTTTTGGCCTGTTCCATTATGTGGGCCACATCCTTGTCGATGTTGGCGGCGTTGATAACGAGCAGGAAATTGTTGTCGCAACGCTTGTAGACAAGGAGATCGTCGATGGTGCCGCCGTTGGCGTGGAGCATCATGCCATAGAATATCTTGAAATCGGGAGCGTTGGTAACGTCGTTGGTAAAGATGTGGTTTACAAACTTTTCGGCCTCGGGACCGGTGACTGTAACCTCGCCCATGTGGCTCACGTCAAATATGCCGCAGGCGTTTCTCACGGCCAGATGTTCCTCGGCAATGCCTTCATATTGAATCGGCATGTCGAAACCGGCAAAAGGACTCATCTGGGCGCCCAGAGCGGTGTGACAGTCGTGAAGACAAGTTGTTTTGATGTCACCGTTATTCATTATGGTAGTAGATTTATGTGGTTATGTAAATGATTGTAATCCGTAGCTGGAGGAAGCGTTGCTTCACGTCTACAAAGATAAGTCATTTTGCCGTAATTCCGCACACCCGCCTCCAAAAATTTACAGCTTCTATGTCAACCCGCGGGAATGAGTCACTCGCTCCGCGGGTTCGTAATCAGGGAGTGGTCTCCATCCACGGGTTGACACCCGCGGTTATCGTCACGCGCCAGCTCCACGGGCTACCAACCCCTCGCACTCCATCACCCGTGCTCTGCTTTACCTACTTTGATGTGATTGTAGCGGCGCGATTAATCGCGCCGACTGCGACGTATCTACACCGCCATACGGGGATCGGCCATGCGGATGTCAGCGCGATTCTTCGCGCTGCTACATTCCTCACGTT
>JAIDXU010000176.1 GCA_029058455.1 Paramuribaculum sp. | reverse complement strand
TCTGAATATCACATTGCCATCTATTTCTGACACTTGAATATTGTCATGATCAAAGCACAGAAGGCTGCGAATCTGCATCTTGTCGGTGCGATAGGTGGCGCGGAAGGTAACCGGAAGCTGGTTGTTTTTATATCGTGTCTTATCCAATGTCTCATCGCGGCCGGCAATAATATCCTCGCCATCCTTTGACTTCAGCCGATAGCTGCCTGATAACGAACTTCCTATGTGGCGGCTGCTAAAATTATTGCTGGCCACATAAAGATCATAACGCATTTTGCCGTATGCAAATTTGCTGAACATGTTTGCCCGGCTCGACAATCCGATGAGAAAATTCTCGCTCACACTTGCCATCGTATAACCGCCGAACACATATTCCTGAACCACGAAGTTGATCACCGCATGGGCTCCTCTATAACGTGAATCGGTTGGAAATTCCAGATACTCCACTCTGCGCACATCGGCTGTTTTCAATCCCTCAAGCTCACCTTCAGAAGCTTCGAGGCCATTGACATAAAGCACTACCTCCTGCCCGAAATTATCTGTCACCGAGTTAGTGATAGGCTTGATTCTGATTTGAGGTATTGCCATAAATTTCAATAGATCGACGGCATTTTGAGCCGCGCTCCTTTGACGCTTGGTCGGTACATAAACCGTTTTATCCGAATAGGCCGTGACAGGATTTTCCTCGACGGTCACCGACGGCAATTTGATTGCACTTTCATGCATGGTTATTGTTCCGGCATTAAATGAATCAAGGTTGCGGTATGTGGTTTTATAGCCTAAGCAGCTTATCTTTGCTATTACGTCACGCTTGTCACAAGGTATGCTGAACAATCCTTCCCCGTCGGTGAGACCATAGGTTATCACAGTAGAGTCACCGGGATTTTGAAATATCACGGTAGCGGCTTCGACAGGATTTCCCTTGACATCGACCACTGAGCCGTTATACATATATTTGCCATGCTGCAAAGCCTCGATATAGAATGACCCCTTTTTTGTCGTTATGGTGACAGGATTCAATCCGATTGCACTGACCAATGCCTCATAAGCGTCATCCGTATCAATTTTGGCAGAGGTCTTATAGTTATCCAGCTCCTTATAAATAAATGAAATGTTGATTTCAGGATGCTCCTTGATGATTTTCACAATAGCCTCCGAGATAGGCGTATTACTAAATGAATAATTATATTTGCCTGCAAAGGCTGATAAATAGCTCAATGCAATCAATAATATCATCAATATCGTTCTCATCATCAGTCAATAATTAGGGTGTTGTCGTTGTGTGTTATGTTAATCTGATCGAATGTGTTGAGCTGCTCCACAACTTCTCTCAGAGGTTGCGAAGAGTCAAATTTATAATAAAGAATCAGCGAAGCCGCCTCTTGATTATTAAATTTCACATCAACGTTATATGCTTCGCCTATAACCTTCATTATTGCGTCGAGCTGTTCATGCTCAAACACCACAGGCCTAAACACACTATCATTACGCACGGCTATGCAGTCGGTGGCCTCATTAATGGTAGTTTTAACTACTATATCTTCCGGGGCAGTCGTTGCCGGCTCATCATTGCTAAGAAGAGCGACAGTTACGGTCAGCCCCGCAGAAAGAGCGACTATTGATGTGCCAACTATGACAGCGATCGACGCGGCACGATTCCCGATCCTGAAGAAAGAACGACGTGAATATTCCGGATGCTTCTCTGAAAACATCTTCCACTCCGCCTCCAAATCTATCTCCTTGCCACTCTCCACCGCCGAATCAACCTTACACAGAATATTGTAAATTTCCCGTTTCTCTTGATCCGACAGGAGCTCATCTAACTCCTCCGGCCCGTAATGATCGGGATGCTCGATCATATCAAGCACAAGTTCATACTTATCCATTTTCACTGAGTTTTTTTCGGATGAATTTAAGCGCTTGGCTCAGATGACGATAAACGGCAGTCTCGCTTATGCCCATTTCAGTTGCAATAAGTGAGAATGACATCCCCTCCGAAAAGCGCAATTCCATAATCCTCCTTGACTGTGGAGAAATTTCCCCGCTGATAAGATTATTGATCAAAGCAAGTGTCTCTTCATCTGGCCACGCCTCCGTGTCATATTTCTCCTTGTCATAGAAATATCGGTGCTCTATAAGCTGATGACTCTCACAATCTCTGATATGATTCAGACAGCGGTTTCTGACAGCCCTCATGAGATAGCCGCCCGAAACAAGATCTGTCCCCCTGCCGTCGAGCAACGAAACAAACACATCATGCACTATATCGCGCGCAAGATCATAGTCATGCAGAAGCACCACCGCGAGGCGATACATCTGCGCATAATGTGATTTAAAAAGCCGCTCTATGTCATTTCTGTTAGCCATACAATATAAAGACACACAACATCCGAAAAACTCAACACCCTCTCCCCCAAAAAATCTCAAATCTATCTCAATTAAATTAGTCAAATTAGCCTCATTAGCCCAATCTCTCCAATTAGCCCAATTATCTCCCCACTCTCCTATTGCTCCTATTCCTCCTATAGCTCCTATTTCTCCTATCCCCTCCCTTTAGCCAAAAAAAGAGGCCCGGCGCTGTGCGTCGAGCCTCCTAAAGGGGCGGTTACCTACTTTCCCACTTTCGCAGTATCATCG
>JAIDXU010000175.1 GCA_029058455.1 Paramuribaculum sp. | reverse complement strand
CACTATAGGTGCGGGTTTGGTCTTTACAGTGAATATCCGCGAGTTGAGGTTATCATAAACTCTCTGAAGCATTTTGTCGAACTTCGGAGGATCTTCTCTCGTAAGTTCAAACTGCTCAATGCGTGTGATACCTTCCATGCCCATGTTCTGGGTGATTTCCACCGCATTGGTGCTCCAAGGGGTTATCATTTCTCTACGCGGCCCGATAAAGCGGCCTTTGACCGTAGTGGAGGTGAGGGCTCTCGCTCCATCGAAAAGCCAGCTGAGCTTTTCGATCTCTTGCGGGGAGAAACGGTGGTCAGTCTCTACGGCTATAACTCGACCGGCACCTTTTTTAAAGAATACTACCATGTGTGAGTATTACAGGAATGTATGATAGGGTATGATTTATGTCGCACAGCGTTTTAACTGCGGAAAAACCGTGTCGGGCGATTGCCCTGACGCTAATGCGACTGCAAAGATAGCAAAATCGCTCGACCCTGCAAAGGCTTCGGCCCTCAATAGATCAAAAAAGATTATCTGCCGTTGTGAAAAATTTTAACCGCGAAAGATGAGATTTGCATAATTAACAAAAAATCATTACCTTTGCAGCCGATTATGTCAAAATCACAACTAAAGCATATCGTCTTACGGGTATCCTTTGGCCGGGATGCCGAAAGTCGGTTTGCTATTAATTAATTATTAATCAAGCGAAATAAAGTGGATACTTTAAGCTACAGAACCCTTTTCCCCAACGCCCAAAGCGTGGAAAAAGAATGGGTAGTGATCGACGCTACCGACCAGGTGCTTGGCCGTCTTTGCTCAAAGGTTGCAAAGATTCTTCGCGGCAAGTACAAAGCATGCTATTCGCCCAACGTGGAGTGTGGCGATAACGTGATTATCATCAATGCCGACAAAGTGTTGCTCACCGGCAAGAAGATGACCGACCGTGAATATCTCAGCTACACCGGTTATCCCGGCGGCCAGAGAATGACCACTCCCGAAGTGCTCATGCGCAAATCGTTTAACAAGCACCTCAAAGCCGGCTACAATCCCTTGTATGTCAAGGTGATGAAAGGTATGCTTCCCAAAAACCGTCTCGGACGTCGTCTCATCGAGAATATGCACGTTTACAACGGTCCCCAGCATCCCCACGAAGCCCAGTCACCCAAGGTAATCGACATCAACACCCTTAAATAATTCTGACGCATCAGTATGGAAACAATTAATGCAGTAGGCCGCCGTAAAGCCGCCGTAGCCCGCGTTATTCTCAGCGAAGGTAACGGTACAATCACTATCAACAAGCGCCCTCTGGAAGTTTACTTCCCCTCATCAATTCTCCAGTATATCGTGCGTCAGCCCCTGACCACCCTCGATTGCAACGAGAAATATGACATTCGTGTCAATCTCGACGGCGGCGGTTATAAGGGACAGGCCGAGGCTCTCCGTCTCGCTATCGCCCGCGCACTGGTTAAAATCAATCCTGAAGACAAGCCCGCTTTGCGCCGCGAAGGCTTCATGACCCGCGACCCCCGTTCGGTGGAGCGCAAGAAACCCGGTCAGCCCAAAGCTCGCAAACGCTTCCAGTTCTCCAAACGTTAATCTTATCGTTTGGCCTACGGTGCCTGAGGCATCGTTATTTGCCTCTCTCCCCTTTGTCGGCATGAGGCTGCGGTTTTCAGCCGCATGATTATTCAAAGCCGACAGTGTTTAGTATCTAAACCGCCGAGATGGACACGTTCCCTACCCGGCGGTTGAAAAATGTTTAAGAACGTAAACAAAACAAATCTAAAAATGTCAACTCCCACATTTGACCAACTCCTCGAAGCAGGATGTCATTTCGGTCACCTCAAGCGTAAATGGAATCCTGCCATGGCTCCTTATATCTTTATGGAGCGCAACGGTATCCACATTATAGACCTCTATAAAACAGCCGCTAAGGTTGAAGAGGCCGCCGCTGCCTTGAAGAACATCGCCCGTCAGGGTAAAAAGGTGCTCTTTGTGGCAACCAAAAAACAGGCCAAACAGGTAGTTGCCGACAAAGCTAAATCGGTCAACATGCCTTATGTCATCGAGCGCTGGCCCGGTGGCATGCTCACCAACTTCCCCACCATCCGCAAAGCCGTTAAGAAAATGACCGCCATTGACAAAATGGCTAAAGACGGCACTTTTGACAACCTGTCAAAGCGCGAGAAACTTCAGATCACCCGTCAGCGTGCCAAACTCGAGAAA
>JAIDXU010000174.1 GCA_029058455.1 Paramuribaculum sp. | reverse complement strand
GTGTGTGTATGTATGCCGGGTGTTCCGTTCGAAACAATAGAGATGTTTGAGTCGGCGGTTTTTCCTCGACTCAGACAAAAGTTTGAAAACCACATGTCGGTGACTCATCTCACCCTTGTGATAGCCGGCCTGAGCGAAAGCGCTCTTGCCACTCATCTCGCCGATTTTGAAGCCTCCCTACCACCCGAGCTTCATCTGGCATATCTGCCTCAGCCGGGCATTATAAGATTACGTCTCGACGGTCATTCAAGCGACTCCTCTCATCTTGGTGATATTGTAAAGGAATATGGTGACCGTCTCCGCAAACTCACATCCCGATGGATGATTAGTGACAGCGATCTCACTCCGGCACAAATACTTATCGATCATCTACGCGCCCACAACCTCAAGGTCTCAACCGCCGAGAGCTGCACCGGCGGAAACATAGCCCATCAGATCACTCTTGTGCCGGGCGCCTCTAAAGTCATGTCGGGCGGCATTGTGGCATATAGCAATGAAGTCAAAATCGAAGTTCTCGGTGTTGACAAAATTCTTATCGACCGTGACGGTGCCGTGAGTATCGGCGTTGTCGAAGCAATGGCGGTGGGTGTATGTCGCGCCACAGACTCCCACATGGGTATCGCTACCAGCGGTATAGCCGGCCCCGGCGGTGGCACCCCGCAGAAACCGGTAGGCACCGTTTGTGTGGCCGTGGCTCTCAACGGCAAAATAAAATCAACCACGCTCCATCTCTCCGGAAGCCGCGAACGCATAATCGATAGAGCGACGTCAGAAGCTTTATTACTGGCTATTTCTCTTATATAATCTCTCCTGCCAATGAACGAACTGTCGATTGAACAGCGCCTTGAGAAAAAAGGTATTCGCCCTACGGCCAACCGCATAACCGTGATGCGCGAACTGATGAGACAAACACGCCCTGTCAATCTGTCTCATCTTGAAGAGTGCCTCATCACACTCGACAAATCGAGTATTTTCAGAGTGCTGTCGCTCTTTGCCGACCACGGCGTTGTCCACACGATAGACGACGGTTCGGGCTCGGTGAAATATGAGGTGTGTGGTGACGCCGAGAGCCATAACCCCACCGATATGCACATCCATTTCTCTTGTCAGGAATGTGGAGAAATCAGCTGTATGGAATCGGTAAAGATTCCACCGGTGGATATGCCGGAGGGTTATGAGGCTGTGTCGGTCAATTATATGGTTAAGGGCGTATGCCCTAAATGCGGCGAGCGAAAGAAACTCAGGCCTTGACGCCCTTTGTGCCGCCTTTCACTCCCCCACCCATAGCAAAGATGTTCTGTGAAAAGCTGAACACCTTTGAGTCCTGCTCGCGTTTACGTTTGAGAGCCAGGCGCACAAGTCGGTTCATCAGCTCCGGGAAAGAAATTCCTGTAGCCTCCCAGAGATAGAACGAGAGCGAGCCGGGAATTGTGTTGATTTCGTTGACATAGATTTCGTTGGTATCGGCATCGACTATCACATCAACGCGGCTCACGCCGTGACATGACAACACTCTGAAAGTTTCACCCGAAAGAAAACGTATTCTGTCGCTCATTTCCTGAGGCAGATCGGCAGGTATGCGCTTCTGAGAAGCCGCCATGCCCTTGCTGCCCGATTTTGAGCCGCTTCCACCCATATATTTATCGGTATAAGAAAGTATCTTACCCGACTTGATAGGCTCCTCACATACTGAGGTTTCATATTCATCAGCGTCGCCGAGCACCGAGCAGTTGATTTCCCTGAGGTTTGTAACGCAATGCTCCACGATTATACGGGTAGAATATCTGCGCGCATCGTCGATAGCAGAGTTAAGCTCTTCACGATTGTCGGCACGGCTGATACCCACACTTGAACCGAGGTTGGCCGGTTTGACTATCACAGGATAGCCGAGTTTGGATTCAATCTCACTGGTGAGCTGCTCACGGTTGGCAAACCACTGACGATCGGTCATCCACACATAGTCAACCACCGGAATTGAACATGCGGCAAGAATCATCTTCATAGCGATCTTATCCATGCCGTTGGCCGAAGCGAGCACATCGCAACCCGCATAGGGAATACCTATCAAATCAAGCAGACCCTCAATTGTGCCATCCTCGCCGTTGGCGCCGTGAAGCACCGGAATCATGACATCGAGTGTGGCAAAAACATTTGAGCCGAACATCGGCTTGCGACAGCGATAGAGATTGAAATCACCGTGATTGGGCTGCATGTAGACCTCTTCGCATTTATTTATCAGCGAAGCTGTGTCGCGGTAGGCTTTGAGATCGAGCAATGCCTCTCCGCAATACCAGCATCCCTCTTTTGTGATATATATGGGCGTAACATCATAAGAGTCACGATCGATTGCCGCCATGGCCTGTGAGGCCGAGATAACGGATATTTCATGTTCGGTGGAGCGGCCGCCAAACAATACGCCTATTCTTGTTTTCATTTTATGATAATATGAGTCAAATTGTTTGCCTTATTATTTAAAGGTGTCGGGAAGATCGTTTTCATAGAGCACCACATCTCCCTTACGCAGCATAGGAGCCAACACCTGCTGGCTCTCGGCAAAGCTGCGCACCTTTATAAGTTCACATTTCGGAACATCACTCTTCTCGGCCAAAACCTCCTCAATGCCCGAACAGATAGCCTCGCGGTTGTAGTTACCCACAATCACGGCAATATCGGCCGAGCGGGCAATGTGACGGCCAAACTCGCGGTTAAGCTCCTCCTGACGTGAGCCAAGCTCTATCATTCCGGGAGTAATGATAATGCGGCGGCCGCCGGTCATGGATGCAAGCACATCAAGAGCCATCTTCGAGCCTGCCGGATTGGAGTTGAAAGCGTCATCGAGAATTGTAATTCCTCCGGGAGTGCGTTTAAGACTGAGACGATGTTCCACAGCCTCGATCTGCTCCACTCCGTATTGAATCTCTTTATAGCTCATACCCTCCTGCAGAGCCATAACAACTGCTCCGAGAAGGTTGGAAATGTTACATTCGCCCACAAGACGGGTGGTGAGAGTGAAGTCGGTGCCATCAACACCTTTCACCCTAAACGAGCTTCCGCCGGGAGTGTAAACAATATCGGTCGCTATAAAGTCGGCTCCCTCGGTGTTTGACACCGCATATCTGAGCACTTTGACATTATCGACCGGGCGATTGGCCACATAGGGAAAATCATTATTGACAACGGCAATGCCATCGACGGGAAGTGAGTCGACAAGCTCAAACTTGGTGCGCTGCACGTTTTCTATGGTCTTAAACGACTCGAGATGTTGCTCACCCACCGCGGTAAGTATAGCCGACGAGGGATGCACAAGATCGCATATCTCCTTGATGTCGCCGACATTCTTGGCTCCCATCTCAACGATAAACACCTGATGGAAAGGTTTAAGCATTTCTCTCACGGTGCGAACAACTCCGAGGGTGGTGTTATAACTGCCGGGGGTCATAAGCACATCAAATTTCTGAGAGAGAATAGTATTGAGAAAATGCTTGGTAGAGGTCTTTCCGTAGCTGCCTGTTATGCCTATTACCTTGAGCTGAGGCATTGATTTGAGAATACGAGCAGCGTCATTGATAAAGCCTTGATTAATATGTTTTTCAAGCGGGCCGAGAATTATGAGCGAGCAGATTGTCACCACATGCGACAGAACATAGAGAGCGATTGCCCCGAGCGAAACACCATAGAAAATATCCTCAGGCTGTGTAAGTCCGAATCCGAGAGCCGCCGCCCCAATTATGAGCAGACATATCAGACAGTCAACCGTTAGAATACGGCGGGCACGAGGCGTCATTACCAGCGGCTTCTTGTATTTCTTCCTAAGTAATACGATGAAATTGCATGAAGCAAACAGCAGCATTACCCACACCGCCCAATCGGCCGATGCCCAGATAACCTGCGACATAAGAAACACCGCCATGCCGAGCAAACGGGGCGTGGAAGTAGTGTCACCGCTTTGCTTTATCCAGTTAATATACCTCTCCCGACGATAGGAGTTTTGCTGAAGCATGGTGAGATCACGTCTCAGTTCGGCAAAAAGATTGGCTAAAGCCGCCAAAGCGGTTATAATAAATATTATTGTAAGAAAACTCATTTTGATTTATTGAAGTCGATTTTACTATCTATTATGATCTGAGGAAACTGCGCAACACGGCGGCAAACCCCTGCGGATTATCAAGAAAGCTGTAATGTCCGCAGCCGGGGAAACTGACCAACCCCGCGTCGGGAATAAGCTTCTCCATCAGCTTGGCGTCGCTTAACGGAGTCGCGGTATCATTATCACCCCATATCAGCAAGGTCGGAGCCTTGATGAGCGGCATCACATTTGTGAGATCGTGGTTCACAGCCATCGAAAGCGCCTGACGCATAACGGGCGACGCAGCCGCATAATCAGCCGATCCTCTCCGCTGACGCGCTGCCTCTATTCGGACCTCTGCCTTTTGGGCACCGAGCACCAATCTCCAGAACTTTTTGGCAAGCTTGAAACTCCACACCTTGGCATAATATTTCATGGCGCGGCGGGGTTTCACACCTGCGGCGTCGATAAGCACCACCTTGTCAACGTCGCGACGCGAAGCAATCAGAATAGCCACGCGCCCTCCGTAGGAATGACCTGCAAGCACCGGTTTCTCAAGCCCGAGCCTGTCAATAAACGCCTCGATAATCTCGGCATAGCCCTCCACAGGTAGAGCCGTCTTAGGCTCGGGAGACTTGCCGAATCCCGGTAAATCGATATTATAAACCTTATGAGTTTCGGCCGCGACACGAGCCACCGATGCCACAGTAGTGTGGTCGCAACCCCACCCGTGCATCAGAATCAAAGGCTTGCCTTCGCCTGTCACATCATAGTTTATCAAAAAGCCGTTTAGCTCAAGAGTTTGTTGCATAATAATTGATCATTGGAGACCTTACGCCGTTGACAGCGCAAATCAACGGCAAAGATAACACATTTCACCGACTCCACCCCCCACCCCGCCGATGTTTCCCCGCTTTTTTATCATCTTTCCAAACACTCGCGAGGATATACCGCTGATTTTTTAGTATCTTTGTCGTTGCAATGATACCATAAATAATATGACACCCAAAATAATTTCATACCTTAAGGTTTTCGGTCTGTTTCTTCTGATGGTTGCCGCAATTACATTTATTATTGTCTTTGCAAAACAATACCTCCGGCAGATTGATATTAATACATCTCTACTGGATGTATTTCTCTCTGTAATCCTGATATGTGGCTATTTGTCTGCTTGGAAGTTACTTAGTCGTCGTCTCAAAGATATTGAAAAACATTAAGTAATTCATTCTAACAATCGGCTTAAATATTTACCCCTCATCCTGAACATGAAGAATCATTTACTGATTATATCTTACATTGCCGCAATAAGTCTGTGCACTTCCGCTCAGCAAACCCTTGGAAACAATAATGCGATGGATTCTCACGAAATCTCTCCCATACAAACAATATTTCGCGAAGGAAACAATATGCCCGACGGTACCTACCGATTTATCAGCGGAGGTTATGAAGTGATAACAATAGCAAGCTCCGACAAGTCGTTTCAGCCGGCGTCACTATATTATGGAGAAAATAATGTCGACAAAACCACAGTCGATGAAATGGCGCCTGACGGAAAAGTACCTACCGGCATGAACTGTTTTGCGGTCAAAACTCCTGAAGGTTATATAATGTTTGACACAGGACTCCCCTCCTCTAAAGGAGGTATGACTCTTCAGCGGCTCAAGGCGCTCAACATTTCTTCCTCCGACATCAAAGCAATCTATCTGACTCATAGTCACTTTGACCATATCGGCGGACTTCTTGATGAAGCTGGCAATGCCGTCTATACCGAAGCCACATTGTTTATTCCCTCCGAGGAATTTGACTTCATAAAACAGACAATGTCTGAAACCGCCCGACTCATCGAATCGGCCTATACCGGAAGAATCACTCTATTTCAATGTGGCGAAATATTGCCCGGCAATATTCTTCCTATCTCGGCTAAAGGTCATACTCCCGGCCATACGGCTTATCTTCTCGGCAATTTGCTCTTTGCAGGTGACGTGGTGCACGGTCCGTCAATCCAACTTCTCAATCCGGAAATATGTGCCTCTTACGACTCCAACCGTCAACAGGCCATTGCCACACGCAAGCAAATCCTTTCCTACGCCGCAACCAATTCCCTTACACTCCTGTGCGCCCATGCTCCCGCCAACGGCATCCTTTTCTAACAAAACCATTTACATCATTAGAGACTAATAATTCATTTGGAAAGACTCAGATAATCCGGAATAGGGAGATTGAGTGGAATTTCCAAGTCAGGACTTTCAGCCATCTCATTCCATTTACGTATCATATACCCAGGCCGTCAATATTGGCACCATACAGACAATCATCATGATTGCCGCAAATAAATAACTTGTAAGAATCTGACAGGCTATATAAAGAAGAGATTATATACTAATAATTTTATGGAACAGATGAAGTAGCTGATTCGGCTGGCTAAGATATTTCACTGATGG
>JAIDXU010000173.1 GCA_029058455.1 Paramuribaculum sp. | reverse complement strand
AAGTTGACATATCTTTATGTTTATCAAATATTTACAACTCTCACATCAAAGCAAGAGCTTATATTCGGGCGCAAAATTACCAACTTTTTGCGACACAAGCCAATATTCCAAACCTATTTTCACAAGTTCCTCATATACGGAGACAATCAGATAATGCCGAGGGTGTTGAGAAAAATCAGCGAGATGCCAATGGGCGCGACATAGCGCAGACAGATGGTGAGCGCCCCTTTCACATGGCAGCTGTCCTGACCGTGATTGGTAAGCTCGTTTTCGATAAATTTGCTGTTGATTTTCCATCCAACAAAAAACGACACCACCAATCCTCCGAAAGGCAACAGAATATTCGACGAAACATAGTCAAAGAGGTTAAAGACTGTCATGCCGAATATAGTGAAGTCGGAAAGGGGACCGAAACTGAGTGCGCACAACGATCCGAGCACAAATGCGATAGATGTATTGACAATCGTAGCCGTGGTGCGCTTCATATTGAGCTGCTCCACAAAGAAAGCAATCGAAATCTCGCTCATCGAGATTGTGGAAGTGAGGCTTGCCAGAATGAGCAGGAAGAAAAACAGCGAACTCCACACTCTGCCTAAAGCAAGATTATTGAAAATCGAGGGCAACACCTCAAACACGAGGGTAGGTCCGGCCGACGGACTCATGCCGAATGTAAATACAGCCGGAAAAATTATGACACCCGACAATATGGCTACCAGAGTGTCGAGACCGGCGGTGGTCACGGCAGTACGCACAACACGGGTGCGCGGACTGAAATATGACCCGTAAGTGAGCATACATCCCAACCCGAGACTGAGGGAGAAAAACGCCTGACCCATCGCCGCGAGAAGCACTTTTGAATCTATTTTGGAGAAATCGGGGCGGAAAAGAAACTCCAGACCCTCCTTCGCTCCGCTCATGGTAAGCGAGTTTATGCAGAATATCACGAGAAGCACGAAAAGCATGGGCGTGAGAAAATTCGACACTTTCTCAATGCCTTTGGTCACTCCGCGGAGCAGCACCACGAAATTTGTCAGCAGGAACACCCATGTCCATATCAACGGGCGCCATGTACCGCCACTAAACTCCGCAAACCGCTCATGAAGATCCTGAGAAGGATTGTTGGTCAGGGCACCGCTAACCGACCCGAAGAAATACTCCACAGTCCAGCCGGCAACTACCGAATAAAAACTCAAAATCAATATCGATGCCAATATGCCTGTCACTCCTGCGAGATGCCATTGACTCCCCTTTGGCTGAGTGACGCGATAGGCACCAAAAACATTCTTGCGGGTGCCGCGGCCAAGCATATATTCGGCACACAGCACAGGCACTCCGAGAATGAAGATAAACAGAATGTAGAACAACATAAATGCCCCGCCTCCATGAGTACCGGCTTCATAGGGAAATCTCCATATATTTCCGAGGCCTACAGCCGACCCAACCGTAGTGGCGACGGCCCCGATACGGGTTGCGAACACAGCCCTCTGAGTTTTTTCAGACATATTCAGTTTGTAACTTGATTACGCTTAATAATGATTGAGAATGAGTTTTTCAAAAGCCCTCTACCGGCTCGTCGAGCGGATTACGCACCGAGGCTTTCCTGACGGGTGAGGGAGTAGCTTTGCGAGACCTCCTTTTGGTTTTGACCTGAGTTTCAGCTGCCGTATCGGTTGACGCCTCGGTTAAAGATACCTCTGTCACACTCACCGCATCATCACCGGCAACTTGACCCGGAGAAGGACTGCATACCTGCCACACCCACATCACAACCACCGCCACAGCCACAACAATTATGGCCGCGACCATGCCCGCGCGCTCTGAAGATGTTACAGGATTGCTGTCGTTCATATCCTAATAATGTCAGATAAACGCCGAAACCAGCACTATCGCTATAAGGATTGGAGCGGGATAGCGTATGATGAGAAACATTGTTCTGAACATTCTCGACCGCATGCTCCCGTCGTTGGTCATCTGGTCGAGAAGCAGATTCTTAGGTGCGAACCATCCTACATAGATACACAACCCTATCGCCACTATCGGCAGCAGCAGATTGGTCGCGAAAGTGTCGAGGAAGTCAAATATGTTTTTCCCCATGATCTGAATATAGGAAAGCGAGCCTTGTGAGAGGCTGCATATTGTTGAAAACACAAAAAGCGGCAGGATGACAACCAGACACGCTTTCGTGCGCGAAAGGTGAAGTCTGTCTCTGAAAAAAGCTACGCTGACCTCCGCAATCGAGATGGTGGAAGTCAGAGCGGCCACAGTGAGGAGCAGGAAGAACAACACCGACCACAGCTGTGTGAACGGCATACGCGCAAACACCTCGGGCAGTGTGACAAACACCAGTGTGGCACCCGAAAGATTCTCACCTTCAAGGCCGAATGTCATTACCGCCGGAAAGATCACGAAGCCCATCAGAAGAGCCACAAGCAGATCGAGCAGCGATACTGTCACCGCTGTGCGGGTAAGCTTGGTGGAGTCGGGGAAATAAGATGAATAGGTAATCAGAATACCCATGCCGAGACTCAGCGAGAAAAACGCCTGGCCAAGAGCATTGATTATCACATTGCCGTTGAGTGCCGAAAAATCGGGAGCAAGGAAAAACTTAAGGCCCTCCGACGCTCCCGGAAGAGTCAGGCTCACTCCGCAAAGAATCAGAAGAATGACAAACAACAGAGGCATCAGCATATTGCTCATCCGCTCAATGCCTTTCTGAACTCCGATAAGCAACACTCCGAGATTTATCACGATCATTATAAACGTGTTGATTACCGGCCCGTTACCGGTCACAATATAATCGTTCATGTGGGCAACGAAAGTGGCATGGTCACCGCTCACATTCGCAACCGGCTCATAAAGCGCTCCGGTCATCGAATTAATCAGATATTCCAGAGTCCACCCCGCCACAACCATATAAAAACATAATATCACATAGCTGGCAAAGATGGCAAGACCGCCCACGGCCCACCATCCTTTTTTAGCCCCGAGATTCTTGAAGCTGCCCACGGCATCACTTCGCCCGCCGCGCCCTATGGCAAATTCAGCCACCATAACCGGCACCCCGAGTATCAGCACACATAATATATAAATCAGCAGAAATGCCGCTCCTCCGTTGGCCTGAGTCTCAGCCGGAAAACGCCACACATTTCCCAGCCCTACGGC
>JAIDXU010000172.1 GCA_029058455.1 Paramuribaculum sp. | reverse complement strand
ACGATATAAAAACAACCAGCTTCCGGTTACCTTCCGCGCCACCTATCGCACCGACAAGATGCAGATTCGCAGCCTTGTGGGCTTTGTTCATGACAATATTCCCGTGTCAGAAATAGATGGCAATGTGATATTCAGTCAACATGACTATGAGAGTTCGAAATTCAGGCGCACCAATCCCACCCTCAAAAACTCTGTGATCTATTCAGGCTCTTATGTTTTCATGCTACCGAAAAATTATTCCTTGGATATTACCCCATCATTTAATTATACTCATACCAACGACCGGTATCTCTATTCGGTAAATGATTTTCAGGAGGTAAAGCGAAATGCCAATGAGGATGCCTATAATTTCAGCATCTCGGCCAGCGCAAGCAAATTCTTAGGCGGAGGCCATTCGCTGACAGCCGGAATAAACGGTGGCCAATGGAACAACAATCTGAAATATACCGGCACAAACCAATATAACGACAAATTCAGACTGAGTTTTGCATACGGCAATGTGGGTTATAACTATTACACGTCAAAGTTTTTTATAAACGCTAACTTGGGAGTGATGTGGGAAGGAAGCGACATCAACAAGATTACAAAGAATGATGTATATCCGTTCACACACCTATATGTAAAGAATGTGCTGTCGAAGAAACACACTTTGTCGGCATATTTCCAATACGCAACCAATTCGCCGACAATATCGAAAAAAGCGTCGGATATTCTTCAGGAGAATGAATACCTGTATATAACCGGTAATCCATATCTCAAAAACTCCCGCCACATATCTGTTAATCTGCAATATATGTGGATACCAACAAAACAATTCAATATGAGCGCATACGGAAAATATTATGGCAATTATAACCGTAATGTAACAGTTTATTCGCCTTATAAGGATGGAGAAGCCGTGATTCGCGGCTATGAGAACAGCGGAAATTTTAACCTGACCACTTTAGGAATTAATGCAAGTCTGAAGCTCTTTAGCGGGAAACTGCAGCTATCAGCAGGTCCGGAACTGTATTTCTATAAGAGCACCGGAATATATAGTAATCATTATAATCCCTTTGTTATTGACGCGCAGGCGATTTTATATCTCGGGCAATTCTATGTGGGAGTCCACTATACCTCTCCCGAGCGTCAATTACGCGACAATACCAATGACATATACCGCAGCCGAAACTTCCATAGCATTGGGGGCGGATGGTCGAACAGCAATTGGTATATAAAGCTGACTGCCGCCGATTTCTTCAATAAAGGATGGGTTGGCGCAACTCTGACGATGAACAGCGATTATTATTCGGAATATCGCGTGAATTATGGAACAGCTCATCATCCGCGACTGAATGTAACTGTGAGATATACGATTAATTATGGTAAGAAAGTTCAGCGCGGCGCGGAGGTAAGCGAGCAATCTGCCACCTCGTCGGGTATCTTGAAATGATAAATAGTTAATTCCCTCTAAAAGGAAACGCCACCACAGAAGATTGAGCTTCTCATGGTGGCGTTTCAATTGTTTATGGGGTCAGAATGAGAGTTATTTTGATTTTGACTCAAACACTATTACGGTGTTTTTGCCGGCTTTAATATCCTCCTCGCTAAGATATTTTTCAGCGGAAGAACCATCAAAAACGGTAATGCTCTTGATATTATTCGAATTGAGCCTTTTCATATCTCTATATGATTTACGCTTGCCATCTATAATGACCACGGTAGATTGTTCGTCACGCGAATCATTTAAAACGACGGAGATGTCGCAGTTGTCAGATTTTGTCTGAAAAACAACTACGGTGTTTTTACCCGCCTTAAGAACCACTAAATCAAGATAGGTCTCTGCCGAAGAACCTTTGAAAACGGTAATGCTTTCGATTTTATCCGAATCAAGGTTTTTCATTTCCTGATAGGATTTGCGATTGCCGTCGATAATAACAACATTTGTTTTCCCGGCTTCCTGATCATCATCGGCTGACCTTTTGCGTATCCTTACTTGGTAGGGCTTGTTTTCGCCATTAACAGTTACCGAGCCTGAGAATACGGAATCCTGATCATTGACAACAGTGTTCTGTTTGTCATCGGATTTGGTCTGAATCATAATTACGGTGTCTTTGCCGGCTTTGATCTCCTCCTCGCTCAGATAGGTTTTGGCCGAAGATCCTTTAAATACATTAACTTCGACATTGTCAGTATCGAGACTTTTCATCTCATTAAAGGGTCTGCGTTTGCCATCGATAATCAGAACGGTTGTTTTTTCAGCTTCCTGATTATTGATGACAGAAATGTTTTTCCTGTCACGGACTTCCGAAGAAGTGCAAGTCTCGGAAACTATATCGACTGTATCGGCAGCCGGAGTTTGCGAGGAAGCAAAAAAGTTAGTAACTTTGGCTTCTGAAACAGTGTCGAGAGCCGATGAAATGAGCGGAGAGCAGAGCACTCCAATGCCAAGTGCCACGGCGGGCACTGCCCAGGCCGCGCGTAATCGCACGGCGGGGCGGGATTTTTTGCGTAACATCATTTTGATACGTTTAGATATATTAGAATGATTATTGAGGGAGCAGGCTATGGAGTGGTATCTTGGGCCTGCTGCCTTTTTTAACAGCATGATTTGATAATTGCGGGCATCGATGCCTGAGCTTAAGACCTCGGCATCCGCCTGATATTCGTGTATTTCTGTGAGGTCGCGTCTGAGAAGCCATATCGTAGGCCAATACCATAGGAATGTGGCTGCAAGTTCGATGACTATCAGGTCGATCCAATGTTTATGGTCAAGGTGAGCGGATTCGTGAATCATCACGCTGCGGTCGTAGGTCTCATTGTCATGAAGCATAATATATGACCCCCAGCTGCATGAGCTGAAACCTGCAACAGTGTGGCGTATCACTTTCCATGCTCCGAAATTGCCGTCGGGCTTGCCGCTGCGTATTATCCTCACCATATTTATAGCCGAAATCAGGAATCTCACCAAACATATCACCGCCCCTGCAACATATATCATGATTACAATCTGGAGCCAGAGCGAGGTGACTGCCTGAGGGGAGCTGACTGTTGCCGGGAGATTAATCACGGGAGCGCCGATGAGTTGGTCGGAGGTCTCGATTACGGTTGACGGCGCAGCCTTATAGTCGATTGTCAGCAGCCCCGGAACCATTATCGAAATGGCGAGCGAGGCAAGCAGCGACCAGCGCGAAAGAGCATGAAATGTCTGTCGGCCCAGGGCAAGCCTCGCTATGAGATAGAGCAGCGTTAGCATAACTCCCGTAGCAATCGAATAGGCGAAAATGGCTCCCATAGTTATTGGTCGGAAGATGAGTTTTCAATTTCGTCGAGCAATGAGCGAAGCTCCTCTATCGAAATATCCTCAGATTTCACAAGGTTTGAAACAAGTCTGCGGCATGAGTTGCCGAAATATTCGCTCACTATCGAGCGCACCGAACGTCGGCCGGCATCGGTTTCCGAAAGCAGAGGATGATAAACATAACTCTTGCCTTGAGGAGTGTGGCCAAGCCATCCTTTTTCCTCGAGCAGTCTCACCAGAGAGCTGAGAGTGTTGAAATGGGGAAGCGGCTCGGGATAGAGCGACCTGAGTGTCTGCACCGTCATCGGTCCGTTAGCCCAAAAATGCTTCATTATTTCTTCTTCGCGGGGTGTGAGATGTTTCATGATTGGAGGTGTTATAAGTTCACGCCGCAAAGATAAACTAAATTTTTCAGTTATAACTAAAAATTTCAGTTTTATTTTAAAAAAAAAAGAACCGATGTGCTTAACACCGGCTCAGTGAGTAGTTTAAGGTAATATAGCTGTATGAAGTGTTAGTCTTCCTTGCGGAATTGATCTTTGCCTACACCGCAGAGAGGGCATACCCAATCATCGGGAAGGTCGGCAAATGCTGTTCCGGGAGCAATACCGTTTTCGGGATCACCTACTGCGGGATCATATTCCCATTCACAGACTTCGCAAATGTATTTGTCAGTATTCATAGTATTAGATTTTAGGGATTAGAGTTTAAAGGTTTAGTTTTAGTTGGTACACCTTTATAACGTAGATTGGCGTAATAATGTTTGGTCGGCAACGCATATTCTTGGCAGAACGGAATGATTTGACTAATTTTGCCCGGAAAATATATTCAGGAGACTATGACAAATCAGGAGGAGACCCCCGCACAAAGTGTTGATCCGTCAAATATACGTATAGAGGATTATGACTATCCGTTGCCTGACGAGCGTATCGCAACCCATCCGTTGGCTCAGCGCGACAGCTGCAAACTGCTCGTAAGCTATCCCGACGGTCGGTTTGGTGATTATCGGTTCAGCGACATCGTTTCGCTGCTTCCGGCCAACAGTTTGCTTGTGGCCAACGATACGCGAGTTATCAATGCGCGGTTGAGATTCAGAAAGTCAACGGGCGCACTGATAGAGGTGTTTGTGCTTGAGCCGGTCGAGCCGGTTGACTATGCCTGCTCGTTTGCGTCGACAAGCGGCTGCTCATGGACCTGTTTTGTAGGTAACAGCAAGCGCTGGAAGTCGGGGGAACTTTCACTGCCTGTCGAAATCGAGGGTGTGGGTCAGGTGATTCTCACAGCAAGAAAAGTCGACGGAGTTGTTGACGGCGACTCATCGGCGCGCATAATAGAATTTGGCTGGGATAACAGCGAAGTGTCGTTTTCGCAGATAATCGCGGCAGCCGGCGAAATACCTATTCCTCCCTATCTTAACCGCAACTCGGAGGAGAGCGATACCCGCGACTATCAGACTGTGTTTTCGCGTATCGAAGGCTCGGTTGCGGCTCCGACAGCGGGGTTGCATTTCACGCCCGAACTGCTGTCGCGTCTTGCCGATAAGGGAATAGAGCGGCGCACCCTCACCCTGCATGTAGGTGCCGGAACCTTTAAGCCGGTGAAGAGCGACACAATCGCCGATCATGACATGCACTCTGAATTTATCTCTGTGAGCCGTGGCCTGATAGCCGAATTAGCCAAGCGAAAATGTCCCGTTACTGCGGTAGGCACCACTTCGGTGCGCACTCTCGAGAGTCTCTATCATCTCGGTTGCATGGCTGCTTCGGGCATGAACATCGACCGTGTGGAGCAGTGGTATCCCTATTCACCCTCACATCCCGACCTGTCGGTTGAGGAAGCATTTGAGGCATTGCTCAGACATCTTGAGGCGACAGGAGCCGACTATCTCACGGCCTCTACTCGCATTATCATAGTGCCGGGATATAAGTACAGGGTGGTCGACAACATAATCACCAATTTCCATCAGCCGAGATCAACGCTGCTTCTGCTTGTGAGCGCGTTTATAGGTGAGCGATGGAAAGAGCTCTATCGCCATGCTATTGATTGTGATTACCGCTTTCTGAGCTATGGCGATGCGTGCCTGCTGCTTGGCGTAGGTAGCAAGTAACCGCTAAAGCTTACTCCCTGAGAATATCGTGTATCGGCAGGGCGAAGGTGGCTGTGGCTTGGGTAGCTACTATGCCGGCGCCTGACGAGACATTGCTGTGCTCAAAAACTACATCTCCCAGACCTACACCTCCCAGAGCTCCGCTGATGCCCTCGGTAGATGCCCACAACGACAGCATATAGCTGTAATATTCCGTTGAGATGTGGTTGAGGTTGACATCAAGGGTGAGTTTGTCGTTGAGGTCGGGATGATTGGTGTAGTCGCACCTATAATATCCGCTGACAGGAATTTCAAGGCAGTATTGTTTGCCTGAGAACTGACGGTCGGAAAAAACGGTATACAGACCGTAGGCGTCGGATATGATTGTTTCGACCGGAGAGATATGTTCCGAGAATATTGGCTCGAAGGAATAGTCGGGTGTGATACGGATTGATTCGGCTGTCGAAACGTTCATGATCGCGTCTTCATCCTCATAGATAATGCTTTTATAGGTGGGGAGATCAAAAATATAGTAGTTGACCTGAGAGGCAGGGTCGGTGAAATAAACATTCAGAACCATGTCGAATGATGATGTGAATGTGTTATTTTCCTCATAGTAGGATGAATCGTTGCTTTTGACGGAGGTCTTTACGTTGTCGATTTTCACGGGCATCGGTACTGTGACCTCAGCCTCGGCCTCGCCATAAGTTTTGTCTCTGGCATGAATTCTCAGCTTGTCGCCGCACTGAGGTATATATTCGGCTTCATAATAGCTTGTCACTTTATGATAGGGATCGGTAGGGGGTGTGAGAGTAAGGATTTCCTGAAATTGACCGTTGACGTAGAGTGTTACTTCTGCATTGCTGAGGTTGATGTCAATTTTATCGCTCACAGGATTGCCTTCGGAATATCTCCATGTGCGTGTAACCTCGACCGATATTTTCTCGCCGGCGGTGATGAGAGAGTTGAGACAAACAACCGGAGTGCTCGGAATGTCGGGCTCAAAATGTGTGTAGCAGCCGGAGAGTAAGAGAGCAGATATGAAAATCAGAAGGGGGGATATATATTTCATAATCGTTGTTTTAGCGTTTGGAAAAGGAGATGTGTCAGAAGTGCCATGTATAGGAGACTGATGGGATAATGGGAATGGCTCTTACGTGTTGAAACATATCGACAACCTCATTACCGAGCCAATCACTGTCGCGTCTCACGGCAATGACATTCATATAACAGTAAGCATTATATAGACTGAATGTCCAATATCCCCGGCGCGTGTGGCGGGTGGCCGAGAGGTCAAGACGATGATAGAACGGCAGACGATAGTTGTTGGTCGATTCGTAATAGGTCATGTCGAAATGCCAGGGTCCGAGGGCCGGATCATTCCAACACTGCAGGGGAAGAGTGATACGGTTGCCGCTCATGCCGGTCCATGACGCTCCGACCTCCCATTTAGGATTGATTTTCCAGGCGAGAGCAACGTTGATTTTATGTCGGTTGTCAAAGCGTGCCGGAAACCAATTTCCCTTGTTTTTGTCGGGGAAACGGCGGTCAGCCCACAGCAGCGAATATGCCACATGGCCGGTGATATTGCCAAACTCCCTTGCCAGCTTAAAGTCAATGCCGTGTGATCGGCCTTCGCCTACGCCTAATTTTTTTGTCCAGCTCTCGGATGGCGGAACGAGATAATAGTCGTCGGTATAGTCGATCAGATTTGACATCCATTTATAGTAAGCCTCGACCGAGAGTGTGAATTGCTTGTCGGGAGTAGACCAATAACCGCCCACAGCGACTTTGTCGGCTGTCTGAGGTTTCTGGTCACCCGTTATAGGAATCCATTGGTCGGTGGGCAGGGAGATATTACTTTCGGCAAGTTGGTGAATAAATTGTGTTGATCTTGAATAGGCCGCCTTTATCGCGAAATTATCCCGGGGCGTAATGCGCAGTGACAGGCGTGGCGAAAGACCGCTTTTTGTCTTATCACCGATTTTAAACATGGTGTAATGTATGCCGCCGTTTATTCTCAGCCAATTGTTAAGAGTGTAATCATCCGACAGATAGAAATTGAGTTCGTTGGCATGATATACGGGCACATCATCATAGATGGCTGTCTGCTCATCCTCCTTGGTCAAGGTGTGTATGGCACGCGTAGGCAGAAATGAGTGGTTGGTATAGGAGACACCGAAGTCGAGTTTGTTTTCGGTGCTTAACAGATAGTTGAAGTCTGCGCGGGCTATAATGTCGTTGATGTTATTGTGATGGCTATATGCCGTGCGGTTAAATGAATTGATTATATCGCCGGTAATGTCATACTCCGCCTTGTGACTGCGAAGCGATGAGAAATATCGTGTGAACGCTCCCGTTACCTCTCCGTAAAGCTTGGGCGAGAAGATATATTTCCATCCTGCCGAGGCCACGATATTTCCCCACCTCAGTTTCGCCCTGGTTTCGGTATAGGAGTTGTCGGCCATTGATTCGGAATTATTGTCAGCCGGATATGACGGTGTGGCGGTGTTACCGACATAGAAGTTTGAGAACCGGTTTTTTCTGTCATCATCACCCACACTCAGATAATCCTCACCATAATAGAACATTATAAATGCACTTGACTTATCTGAAAAATTGTGGTTGATCTTGGCATTTATGTCGGTGAAGGCATATCCGAAATGAGTGTTTGAATTTTTATTGCATTTATTCATGATCGCCAGTGCCGGAATTGTGAGCAGGTCATACCATGACCTCCTTATGGCGAAAGAATAAGAGGTGTGGTTTTTCCATAGAGGTCCGTTGATGTCAAACGCGCCTGATGTGAGACCGAGACGGAAACTGCCGTGATGTTCGGTCAGGGAACCGTCTTTGGTATGGACATCCATAAATGAGGAGAGTCGTCCGTCATATTTGGCAGGGAAAGATGTTTTATAGAAATCCACATTGCGCAGGGCATCGACGTTGAATGCTGAAAACAGACCTCCGAAATGATTAACCTGATAGAGCGGAATATTGTCGAGCATATAGAGATTTTCGTCGGTGTCGCCGCCGTGAACATACATGCCCGCCATTCCCTCGATTCCGGCAGAAACGCCCGGCTCGAGCTGCAGGGTTTTCACCACATCGCTTTCGCCGAAGATAACCGGAGTGGCCTTGATGGTGGAACGGGTAAGGTTCAGACTACCTATCTCAGGCGCATACATGGCTTTGGCATTGTTGACCGAAGCATTGACCGTGACCTCTTTCAGTTCGCGGGGTTTTGAGAGGGTGACATTCATCCTGGTGTTGTTTTTCAAGATGAACTCACCTGACTGATAAGGCTTAAAACCGATATATTGAAATTTAAGGTTCACCTTTCCTTCAGGAAGCGTGAGTGAGTAGAAGCCGTTGGCATTGGTAGTTGTTCCCTTGCCTGAATTTAAGTCAAAAACTGTGGCCCCGACAAGCACCTCATCACTTTCCGCCTCTTTTACAAAGCCGCTTATGGTGAGTTTGGAATTGTTTTTCAAATCAGCCTGTTTAAGGGTTACATTGTTACCCTTGATGGTGTAGGATATGCCTGTGTGGCCAAACATCTTGTCGAGCACCTCGCTCAACGGTGTGTTGCCGGCGTTGACAGTCACCTTCAATCCGTTGAGCAGTCCGGCCGGGTAGATGAAGTTTTTGCCGGTTTGCTGAATGAGCTCCGCAAACACGCTCTCCGCGTCACGGTCGGTTGCTTTTATCGTGACATTTTGGGCGCTGACACTGAAAACCACGGCAATGATCAGCGCAATGAGTATGCTCCTTTTCATTGCTTGGCGGGAGTTTCGGTTTTAGACTCTATGATGAGGTTGAGGTCAAAGAGCTCATTAAGAGCTTCTACAACATCGGCTGCCGTGCCTTCGTATGAGATAGTTACTGTGATTTGATGGTCAGGCACACCGG
>JAIDXU010000171.1 GCA_029058455.1 Paramuribaculum sp. | reverse complement strand
CTCGAGAAGGGAATGTGGGGCTTGTTCCAGAGCATGAGGTCGCCATGTATTTCGTCGCTCACAACCATCACGCCATATTGCTTGGCCAGCGAGGCCACGGTGCGCAATGTGTCGGCGCTCCACTGCAAACCGGCGGGATTGTGAGGATTGCAGAGAATCATCATTTTGGGGCCGCGGGTGGCGAAGATTTCCTCAAGTTCAGTGAGGTTCATCTCATAGCTTCCGTCGGGAAGCTCCACGAGGGGATTGTTGATAACCACACGGCCGTTGCCTTCGGTGAGCAGACGGAAAGGATGATAGACCGGGGGTTGAATCACGATGCCGTCGCCGGGACGGGTGAAATAGTTTATGGCATATCCGATACCTCTCACAATACCCGGCACAAAAGCTATCTCCTCGGCGCTTACGCTGAGATTGTGGCGATGACCGAGCCATGAGATTATCGATTCCTTGAATGAGGCGGGCACCGACTCATAGCCCAGCACCTTGTGGCTGAAACGAGTGTCGAGAGCCTCCGAGATTTCGGGGGTTACCTCAAATTCCATGTCGGCAATCCAAAAGGGAGTTAGGTCTTTACGACCGAAAAGGTCATGAAGCGCATGATATTTCATCGCGCATGAATTGCTGCGGTCAACGAATTTATCAAAGTCAAATCGGCTCATCGGGGTAGTGTAGTAAGTAGGGTAAGGGATAAATTGTGTCACAAAAATAGCTAAAAAGTGTGACAGACGTGGCATAAATGCTGTAAAAAGGGAATTTTTTATTATTTTTGTGGATGAAAAAACCTGAAGCCATGTCATCTCTACCCGATTCATCCGCCCCCAAGCCCCATACCACGCTCACGATAGCGCGGAGATCGAACACGGCCGCCGAGCCTGAGGAGGTTGACTGGTCGAGTCTCACTCCTGAGCAGGAGGATGAGTATATCGACAGGGCTTTTCGCGAGGTGCTCGACGGCTATCTGGCCAGCAACCACCGCAAGAAGGTTGAAATCATCGAGCGCGCCTATAAGTTCGCCCGTCAGGCTCATGCCGGCATAAGGCGCCGCTCCGGTGAGCCCTATATTCTTCATCCGATAGCGGTGGCTCGCATAGTGAGCCGCGACATAGGTCTCGGAAGCACCTCGATATGTGCCGCGTTGCTCCACGATGTAGTAGAGGATACCGAATATACCACCGAGGATATAGAGCATCTTTTCGGCCACAAGATTGCCATGATAGTCGACGGGCTGACAAAGATTTCGGGCGGAATATTCGGCGACAAGGCGTCGGTTCAGGCCGAGAATTTCCGCAAGCTGCTCCTCACCATGAGCGAGGATATAAGGGTGGTGCTTATCAAGATGGCCGACCGCCTTCACAATATGCGCACCCTCGGCTCAATGGCGCCCAACAAGCAATATAAGATTGCCGGCGAAACGCTATACATATATGCACCGCTGGCTCATCGCCTCGGCCTCTTTCCCATAAAGACAGAGCTTGAGGACCTCAGTTTCAAATATGAGCATCCCGCCGAATATGAGAAAATATCGGCGCTCATAAAGCAGACCCAGCAGAAGCGCGACCTCGCCTATCAGACACTTGCCGCGCCCATACTCGAACATCTCGATAACATGGGGCTCAAATATGAGGCTAAGGCAAGGCTTAAATCGGTCTATTCGATATGGCGCAAGATGGAGACGAAAAAGATTCCGTTTGAGGAGGTTTATGACCTCTATGCCATGCGAATCATTTTTGACTGCGATGATCCCAAGATGGAGAAAACCCTGTGTTGGAACATCTATGCCGCCATAACCGATCTCTACCGTCTGCATCCCGACCGCACCCGCGACTGGATTTCCACTCCCAAGGCCAACGGTTATCAGGCCCTCCACCTCACGGTGATGGGTCCCGACGGCAACTGGGTGGAGGTGCAGATACGTTCGCGCAAAATGGACGAGATAGCCGAAAAAGGTTTTGCCGCCCATTGGAAATATAAAATCGGCGGCGAGAAGGATGAGGAGAGCGATCTCAATGTGTGGCTTCGCACAATCAAGGATATACTCGAGGATCCCAACCCCAATGCCCTCGATTTTCTCGACACTCTGAAGCTTAATCTGTTTGCTTCGGAGATTGTGGTGTTTACTCCCAAAGGCGAGCTGATCACGCTGCCTGCCGGAGCCACGGTGCTCGACATGGCCTATGCGCTCCATACCCATCTCGGCGACCACTGTATAGCCGGCAAGGTTAACCATAAGCTAATGCCGCTGAGCCACAGGCTCAACTCGGGCGATCAGGTGGAGGTGCTGACTTCAAAGAGCCAGACTCCCAAAGCCGAATGGCTGTCGTTTGTGAAAACCGGCAAGGCGCGCACCCGTCTCAAGGCTTCGTTGCGCAGATTGCAGCAGCCCGACATTGACCGCGGACGCGAGATTTTCGACAAATTTCTTGCCGACAACGAGGTCGCACCTACCAATGAGGTGATAACCAAGATGATGGCATATTATCATGTCACCACCCGCGAAAGCCTCTATCTCAACATCGGCAGCGGCAACATAACTCTTGACGGCTATGTGCTGAAAGATTCAAAGAAAGCCGACAAGGGATTGTTGCGCAAGATTTTCCGTCTGCCACGCCTGCGGTCGGGCTCCTTAGCCAAGAGCGGGGAGCAACAGCAACCCGAGGCGCATGTTCCCGAAAAAATCAACACCAAAGAAATCTACAAGCTGCGCAGCAGCGGCTCGGAGAAAAACTTTGTGTATCCCGACTGTTGCCGTCCTATTCCCGGAGATAAGGTGATGGGATATATCAACGATTCGGGACAGATGGAGATACACGCTCTCACCTGCCCCCGCGCCCAGAAGCTCAAAGCCAGCTATGGCAATCGCATAGTGGCTACCGAGTGGGAAAAAGTAGAAGAAAAGTTCCGTGCCGACATACTTGTGGAGGGCATTGACCGCCACGGCATTTTGCAGGAACTGATACAGATGATTTCCACTCAGCTCAACATCGATATACGCTCGCTCGACATCGCCGCCGAGCATGAAGTGTTTGAATGTCATCTCACCGTTATGGTCGAGGATGTGAAAGTGGTGAGCGAGCTGTGTGACAAAATCAAGAAAATCAAAGGTGTGACCAAGGCTTCACGCTATTCCTAAACAACTCTGACCCGACGATATGATCAATTTCACGAACAACCGCAGTGAGGGAAGCAGCTGGATAAAGTGGCTTATGCTGGCCGCTGCGGTGATATTGGTGGCCTACTGTCTGCCCCGCGACAACAAAAATCAGTATAATTACGAGGAAAACAGGCCGTGGGCCTACTCGCTGCTTACTGCGCCGTTCGATATTCCGGTGCGCCTCGACAGCGTGAGCGCGCAGATGGTGAAAGACAGTATTGACCGCACTTTCGAGCCGGTTTATCAGCGCGACTATGCGGCCGACAAAACCATTGTGGCCGAGGTGTCGAACCGTCTTGAATCCAACCCTTCGGTCAATCTCACTCCCGGCGAGCGAAATCAGATGATTTCACTCATACGCAAAGTCTATGAGCAGGGCATTGTCAATGCCGAGACCTATAATAAAATACAGTCGGGCAGACTTCCCTCGGTAAAGATGATTCATGACAATACCACCGTGTCGATACCCACCAAAGGCTATCTCTCGGCGAGAGAGGCATATAGCCAAATCGACAGTCTGCTCGGAGACCAGCGTTTTCACGCCGCTATCATGGCGGTGAAACTTCCCGAATTGCTCAATCCCAACGTGGAGATCGACAGTGTCAACACCTCGCGTCTTCTGGCCGATGCCTATCAGAAGGCTCTCGCACCGGTAGGTGTGATACAGCAGGGTGAGCGCATAATCGACCGCGGAGATATTGTTACCGCACAGCTCTACACCATTCTGCGCACATACGAAGAGCTTGGTGCCGAGCGCGGAGGTTCTACCGTTAAAACCGACTTCTATGTGCCGCTGTTGGGCAAGATTCTGTTTCTGCTGTTGCTCTATGGCGCTCTATACGGCTACCTGATGTTTTTCCGCAGCGATTACTTCAAGCACACCCGCACGATGGGTTTCATCATGCTTATCACTGTGGGCTTCACCGTGTTTGCCTATGGCATGGCGGCAGCATTCTCGTCAGGCCTCTATCTTGTGCCGTTTACGATAGTGGCGGTTGTGGTGCTGGTGTTTCTCGATTCGCGCACTGCCTTCTTCTGCTATATGATTTCGGTATTGGCGTGTGCCGTGTCGGCCACTTTCCCGTTTGAGTTTATCTTCGTGCAGTGGCTTGCCGGCCTGGTTACCATAATTTCGATCAAGGAGATGACCAAGCGCTCAGAGCTTATCCGCACCGCCGCGTGGGTGTTTGTGAGCTATTCGCTCGGTTTTGTGGCTGTGGAGCTGTTGCAGAGCGGGTCGCTGTCACATCTTTCGCCCCGCATGTTCGGATATTTCGGCGTTAACGCCGTGTTTATCTCCTTTGCATATATAATGGTATTCCTGCTCGAAAAGGTATTCGGCTTCACTTCGAGGGTTACACTCGTAGAACTCAGTGACATCAACCACCCGCTGCTCAAAGCTCTGAGTGAGGAGTGTCCCGGCACCTTCCAGCACTCTATGGCCGTGAGCAATCTCGCCACTGCCGCCGCCAACCGCATAGGTGCCAAGGTGCAGCTTGTGAGGGCCGGCGCGCTCTATCATGATATAGGCAAAATCTCCAATCCTGCGTTTTTTACCGAGAATCAACACGGAGTCAATCCCCATGATGCTCTCAGCCCTGCTCAGAGTGCCGGAATAATAATCGGCCATGTGACCGACGGACTTCGCAAGGCTGAAAAACACAAGTTGCCCGCCGTGATACGCAACTTTATCGCCACCCACCACGGCCGCGGCCGGGTGCGCTATTTCTTCACCCGTTATTGCAACGCCCATCCCGGCGAGGAGGTCGATCCGGCACCTTTCACCTATCCGGGCCCCAATCCCAACAGCCGCGAGACCTCGATTCTCATGATGGCCGATGCCGTTGAAGCGGCCTCGCGCTCAATGAGCGACCACTCGCCCGAGTCGGTCAGAAATCTTGTCAACAAGATTATCGACACCCAGATCAACGAGGGGCTTCACAATGACTCGCCCATTTCGTTCCGTGACGTCAATGCCATCAAAGATGAGTTTGCGTCAAGGCTGGTGACAATGTTCCACGGCCGTATTCCCTATCCCGAGCTCCAGAAAAATGCTGCCAAGGCTAAGGAGACTGTTTAATCATTCCCAATTCCGACTTCATAACATGAAACATATCATAGGATTTCTCCTTCTCATGGCGGCGTTGTGGCCGCTGTCGGCCTATACCCAGATAGATCCTCTCAAAATCAATCCCGAGGCTCCCGACTTCGACAAGATCTATGCGGAGATCACCGACCGCACATCTCCCTACTACTATCCCCGTCTCATCGAGGAATTTGAGCGCAACGACACCCTCATGAAGCTTGATAAATACCGCCGTCTGTATCTCGGGGCAATGCTTCAGGAAGATTATGATGCCTATCGCCCAAGCGCCTATCGTGACATTTCGGGCATGTCGGATTTTTCCGATCAGATGCTCACTGCAGCCCAGTGTGACACCATAATCAAATATGCAGGAAAGGCTCTGGCCGACAATCCCTTCGACATGCTCCAGATGCTCAATCTCACCAAAGCCCTGAGAGCCAAAGGCAATAATGCGCTGGCTGATATATGGAACTACAAACTTCGTCACCTGCTCATGGCCATTTTATCGACAGGCACAGGCATGGATGAGGAAAACGCATGGTATGTGATTGAAAACACCCATGAATATATACTGCTCGGAGCTTTGGGTCTCACGGTTAAAAACCATATTTTTCTTGAACCCGGCTATGAGTTTATCACCGTGACCGACCCCGAGGGTAAAACTCTTGGCGGATTTTATTTCAACATCACCGTGCCCTTGCGCGAATACTGGCGCAAGCACCCCGAGGAATGATTAAAAGGCCCTTTATCTTTCGATGGCAGAGAGTGTGTTTAGAGCGGGCAGCAGCCTGTGATAGCGCAGTTGCAGGGCGAGATAATCAAGTTGTGTTGTAAAATACTGGTTCTGATCGAGAAGATATTGGGTGAGCGTTATCTGACGTGCATCAAACGACTTTCGCAGTTGACGGAGATAATCCTTCGAACCGAGCATACGTTCATATTCTTCAAGCAATGTTGAAAGATGTTTCAATTCAGAAACATCTGCCGTCAGAGAAGCTATGCGCTCCGCACGAGCCTGTTCAAGCTCCATTTGCCGGATTTCTGATTCAAGTTGCTTTGCTGCATTTCTTTTGCGTGTGCTATAAGAGGGAAGTTTCAAACCGATCGAAAAACCATTGAAGTGAATACCCTCCTCATAGTCATGCACATAACCGACCGACAATGAGGGCATGTTTTTCATGCGTTCCATGCATGCCTCGTCAAGCGAACGCTGAGCAGCCGCCTGTTTTTCAATTTCGTCGGGAGTCATCAATGGGAGTTCGACGGGCGTATCGGGATAATCAGTGAGTTGGTCAAGTCCCGAGGGCATAACCTGTCCGAAACCTATAAGAGCAGCCATACGGTCATATTCCGCACGCGTATCAGCAAGTTTCTCCTTTATGGCAAGTAATTC
This sequence comes from Paramuribaculum sp., assembly GCA_029058455.1. GTDB lineage: Bacteria > Bacteroidota > Bacteroidia > Bacteroidales > Muribaculaceae > Paramuribaculum. Next base: position 4,918 of record JAIDXU010000171.1, on the reverse strand, counting down.
AAATTCCGCTTTTCGGGCATCAATCACCGTGGCCTGTCCGACTTCGAGCATTTTCGCCATCGAAGTGCTTACTTCTTCAAGATTAGACTGTATTTCGCCAAGTATGTCAAGGCGTTTGCGCACCTCGATCAGTTGCAGAAGTCTGTCGGCTACCTCAAATCTTAGCCAGCGTTCTGTCTGAGCCGATGCATTTGATTTTATACCGGCCAGATTGGCGGCAGCCTTGCGTCGGGCACTGTAAACACCAGGCCATTCTATTTCCTGACTTACCTCAATGCCCCAGCGGTTACCCTCTCCGGCTCGCCGCGGCCATTTGTGCTCCACACCGACCTCCGGACCAGGAAGAGAGTTTTCAGCTTTTAACGCCATGATTTCGGCATCAAAACCGCTTTCCAGCGAGCTGATATTTGAGATTGAATCTATTATCTGATTCAAAATCAGATTGAATTGCGCAGTCTGGGCAGAAACCGTAAAGGGTATCGCCATAAGTATGGATAGAAGTATTTTTTTCATTTTTTTCTCTTGTTAATCAGCGAAAATACCGCCGGAACGACATACAGATTTAACACGGTAGAAGAAATCAGACCACCGAGAATTACAAGTGCCATCGGCGACTGAATTTCATTACCCGGCTGTGACCCGTTGACTGCAAGCGGAACAAGAGCAAGAGCAGATGTAAGTGCAGTCATCACTATTGGCAGCAGACGATCTGTCGATCCCTGAATAATCCGCTCGTGCAGTTTCATTTCCGATAGCGAATTATAGTGTGAAATAAGCAGCATACCGTTGCGGGTGGAAATACCCATCAGCGAAATAAAGCCTATGATAGCCGGAATATTTACTTCGCCGCCGGTCAACCACAGAATCAGAATTCCACCAATTAGTGCAAGAGGCATATTCAACAGAATCAAGGCTGTCTGGCTCCAGGAGCGGAACTGCCCGTAAAGAAGCAGCATAATGATAAGTAGCGCTCCGATAGAGGTGAGGAGCAGTATCCTGCCTGCATCTTCTTCATTTTCAAACTGCCCTCCGTAATTTATATAATATCCTTCGGGAAGTGTGATATCTTCTGCAATTTCGCTCTGAATGTCGTTGATGGCACCGCGCAGGTCACGACCCTCGACATTACAGCTTATTATGATGCGGCGCTTTACATTCTCGCGGTTGATGGCACTCGGACCTGTCATCGATTTCACCTCGGCAAGTTCGGATAGAGGCACGGTTCCGTCAGGAGTGTCAATCGGAAGTGAGCGAATAGCCTCGGCGCTTTTTCTGCTTTCGGGTGAAAGAATCAGTGTCAGGTCATACGGATAATCGCCGTCATAAACACGACTTACAGCCTCTCCGCTTAAAGCGAGACTGATCCAGCGGCGGAAATCAGCGAGTGTGACATTGTGAGCGGCCAAAGCCTCGCGACGAGGACGGATAATCAGTTCGGGACGCTCAACAAGTTGCTCTACGTTGAGGTCAACGATTCCGTCAACTTCGCCTACTGATGCTTTGATTTTCTGAGCGAGTGTGTAGAGTGTTGACAAATCAGGCCCGAAAAGCTTGATTGCCACCTGACTCTTTGAGCCTGAGAGCATCGCATCGATACGGTGGCTGATAGGTTGACCTATCTCCACATTCACGCCGGGCAGTTCGGTGAGTTTTTCGCGCAACTCCGCCTCCACCTCACTGCGTGAACGGTCGTTCAGAGTGTAGGGCACTTCTAATTCCGACGCATTTACACTCAGAGAGTGTTCGTCGAGTTCGGCACGCCCGGTCTTACGTGCTACGGTACGAACCTCCGGAACCGACATAATGACACGCTCCGCTTCGCGGGCAAGCTTGTCGCTTTCTTCGAGTGATATGCCGGGCACTGTGCCGATATTGATGGTAAACGATCCTTCATTAAATTTCGGCAGGAAGCCGCGACCAAGCGTGAAGAATAATCCCAACGACACTACAAACAATACAGCCGTAGCTATAATAATAGGTTTCTGAATCTTAAGTGATGAGGAAAGAGTGCGGCTGTAAAATTGCTTGAACTTAATGCTGAATTTAGGTTCGGAATCAAGTTTTGAAGTCTCCTTGCGGTTGCCGAGAAGATAATAACACAGCACCGGTGTAAGAGTCAATGCAACAAATGTTGACGCAATCAGCGCAATAATAAATGCCACACCTAACGGTATGAGCAGTCTCCCCTCAACTCCGCTAAGACAGAAAAGCGGCAGGAAACTGGCCATGATTATCAGCGAAGAATTGAAAATAGGCATACGCACCTCGGCACTCGCCTCAAAAACTACCTTGATAACCGGCTTGCGTTCATCTTTGGGTAAGGCCCGATTAAGACGTAAACGCCTGTAAACATTTTCTACATCGACAATGGCATCATCCACCAGCGAACCAATGGCAATCGCAATACCGCCGAGACTCATCGTATTGATGGTAAATCCAAACAAATGGAGAATCAGAACAGTAACGAGGATACTCATAGGGAGCGCTACGAGCGAAATCAATGTGGTTCGCAGATTCATCAGGAAGAAAAACAGCACTATAGCTACAAATACGGCACCTTCGAGCAGTGTGCGCTGCAGATTATTGATGCTTGTCTCAATAAAATCATTCTGCCTGAAAATATCAGTATGCATCTTAACCCCTGCGGGCAACTGCGATTCGATAGACTTCAGTTCTTCATCTATGCGTGCGGTCAGGGAAGGGGTACCGGTATTCGCCTGTTTGGTAACTGTGATTATTACACCGGGAGTACCTTCGATACTTGCAGCACCGATTTTAGGTTCGGCAGAAGCATTACCTACTGTTGCCACCTGGCCTACGGTCAGGCCGCCCGTACCGATAGGAGCGGCTGCAATCTCCATAGGATTTGTAGTGTTGAGGTCGGCGCGAACAAGATACTCGTTGCCGAAGTCCATCACTACTCCACCTGAAGCATTATCATTCATCGCTCCCACAGCGTCAGCAACCTGACCGAGAGAAACGCCGTAAGCCTGCATCTTCATCGGGTCTAATGCAATCTGCATCTCTTTGGCCTCACCACCGAGCACCGCAACCGCAGCCACTCCGCTGATAGAGAGTAAACGCGGGGTGATAGTCTTATCTGCGATTGTGCGGAGTTCCATCATCGACACAGAATCGCCGGGTGATGTCAGACCAATAATCATCATCTCTCCCAATATGGATGACTGGGGTCCAAGCACAGGAGCGTTTACTCCGGCTGGAAGTTCAACAGTGGCCAACCTTTCGGTCACCATCTGACGTGCGATATATGCATCTGTATTCCAATCAAATTCAGCCCATACAACCGAGAAACCGGGGTTTGAAGCCGATCGAACACGGCGTATTCCACTCACGCCGTTCACGGCCGATTCGATAGGATAGGTAACCTGACGTTCCACCTCCTCGGGCGCGAGACCCGAAGCCTCGGTCATCACAACCACGGTAGGCGCGGTAAGGTCGGGAAAAATATCGACTTCCGTGCGGGTCAGAGACCATATTCCGGCCATCATGAGTATAGCCGAAATCACAAGAACGGCCACGCGATTGGCCAACGAGGAGCTTAAAATCTTATTCAGCATCTCACTTAATGGCTATGATTATGACCTGAAGGAATTGCGCCACTGCTTTCGGCAAGTCTCACAGTGGTAACACCTGAAGTTACTATGCGATTGCCTTCTTCTACTCCTGAAAGAATTTGCACTCTCTCTCCATCCGACGAACCGAGAGTAACAGGGATTTTCAAATAATGTTCCGGAAGAATCTCTCTATACACAAATGATTCGCCTTGTTGCTCTGTGATTGCAGTGAGCGGGAGAGATATGACATTTTCATCACCCGACGAAAGCAACCATGCCTGCACTGTGGAGCCGGGAGCAATTGTTCCGTCATTATTAAATGTGAAAGTAATCGTGGCATAACCACCGTCTGAGGAAATGCCACCTGATTTTCCACCAAGACTGCTAAGCAGAATTAATCGGCCGTCAGAAGTCTGTAGTCTTACATCAGTAACATCGCGCAGACGCGAATAATTGTCAGAAGATGTTTTGGCACGCAAGGTTAAACGTTGATCGGCAGTGATTATCGCAACCGGAGCTCCGGCCTCTATAAATGAGCCGTCTGCGGCAAGCAGAGATGTTACAGTTCCGGCAATTGGCGATAACGCCGCTCCTCCGGCTGCAGCGGGTGAATAAGCGGCACGAGCCTGTCCGAGAGCTGCGACAGCTGCCTGATATTCAGAGGCTGTGACAAGCTTTTCTTCAAAAAGCGGTTTCAATCTTTTGACCTCTGCCTCGGCAGCGTCGAGAGCTGCTTTAGCTGCAAGATTGGCATTACCACCGGCCACCGCTGAGGCATTGATTGAGGCAACAGGTGTTCCGGAACCAATAGTCTGACCGACATTCACCCGATAACGGATAATGCCTGCTACGGGTGCAGAGGCAATGCCTTCGGAACCGACTCCACGTTCAATCACCGCAGAGCAGCGGATACTACCCGCCATAGGGGTTGCATATATTGAGTCAACCCTGACTCCGAAACGTTCTGCCATTTCATCATGTAGCATCACTATGCCATCAGGTTCCTCCTCATGATCGTGATCGTGGGTGGCAACTTCAGCCAATTCTGTATTGGCTTCCTTCTGGCCGCAGCCGGCTAATGCACCCAATGCAAAAGCCACAATTCCGAGTAAAAAAGAACTTCTCATGCCGTATAAAATTTGTTTCCGGTGCAAATATCATAAAAATATTTTGCAACCCGGTTACAAACTTCAGCATAAGGCCATATTATCCCCTAACCAAAACCCAATGAGTGATGTGAGATTAAAATTAGCTAAAGAATCTGTCATTAAGAGAAAAAGCACTATCTTTGCAGTGTTGAATCCCGGTAGCCCCTGTATATCAAGCTATCGGGTTTTGTTTTT
>JAIDXU010000170.1 GCA_029058455.1 Paramuribaculum sp. | reverse complement strand
TGGTTCTCGACCAACATCCTCGGTAACCGCGACGGTCTCGTTCTCGACGAACCCGCCAACTTCCGTACAAAAGAAGTTTCCAAACTTTCCACTCTCGAATCAATCCTCGTTCCCGAAAACCAGCCCGACCTTTACGGACACGGCAACGACGAAGATACCCAGTACTACCACAAAGTACGTATCAACTACTATCCCCCGCGCAACGACAACAAGGAAGGCTGGGATAACATCGATATCTTCGGCTGGATGGGCTATCCCATGCAGATCAAGATCAACTTCCTCTGCCGCGACTCTATCCTTGCCGCTCCTCTGTGTCTTGACCTCGTGCTCCTCAGCGACCTCGCAGCCCGCGCCGGCCGTTCAGGTATCCAGCGCTTCCTGAGCTTCTTCCTCAAGAGCCCGATGCACGACTACACCAAGAACGAAGTTCCCGTCAACCACCTCTTCCAGCAGTATGTAATGCTCAAGAACGCTATCCGCGAAATGGGTGGCTATGAGGCTGACGAAGAAATCGACTGATTATTTAGCAAGATTACCCCTCTGAGATAGAGCGGGCCATCTCCCCCATCAACCAATTCAAGACCAAACAGGCTGACTCACAATTGTGCGTCAGCCTGTTTCGTTTCCGACCTCTGAGGCCGGAGAATATATTACTATATAAAACCAAACGAGGGGCCGTTATCTCAACGCCTCCTCGCTTAGAAAATAAACCAATCATTATCACATTTCTACAATGGAAAAAGCAATTCATGCAATTCACTTATATAACGACCGGCGGTGAGAAAAGGTTTTGAGAAAAACGGATTTTTTTTGCAGTGAGATGAAAATTTCGTAAATTCGCGTATATTTATCCCCGTAACAGGTTGATAAACCGAAAATCTGACCATGATTCGCATAATTTAACACCCCCGGGCACGTTTATTGCCCGACCACGGTGCTAACTTTGCGTCACAAAGAGGCAGAAAGCCTCTCTCAGTCAAGCAACAAAAAAATTATATATATATGGAAAAGAAAAAACCTGTCGCCGCCAAGAAAAGCGTTGACCCCCGCGAGGCCAAAGTAGCCGCTCTCGGCGAAGCACTCAAAAAAATCGAGAAAGACTATGGCAAGGGTGCCGTAATGAAACTCGGCGATGACAAGATAGAAGATATCGAAGTAATACCCACCGGCTCCATAGGCCTTAACTATGCCCTCGGTGTGGGAGGATACCCCAGAGGCCGAATAATTGAAATCTTCGGCCCGGAATCATCGGGTAAAACCACTCTCGCCATCCATGCCATCGCCGAGGCGCAGAAAAACGGCGGTATAGCGGCCATTATCGATGCCGAACATGCCTTTGACCGCTTCTATGCCGAGAAACTCGGAGTGGATGTAAACAATCTCTTCATAGCCCAGCCCGACAACGGCGAGCAGGCACTCGAGATAGCCGAACAGCTGATTCGCTCATCGGCAATCGACATTCTCGTTGTTGACTCGGTAGCCGCCCTCACTCCCAAAAGCGAAATCGAGGGCGATATGGGCGACCGCAACGTGGGTCTGCAGGCACGACTCATGTCTCAGGCCATGCGCAAACTCACCGGCACCATCTCGCGCACCAACACCACCTGCATATTCATAAACCAGCTGCGTGAAAAAATCGGCGTGATGTTCGGCCCATCCGAGACCACAACCGGCGGTAACGCCCTGAAATTCTATGCTTCGGTGAGAATTGACATACGCTCGAGCACCTCACTCAAAAACGGTGAAGATGTGCTGGGCCGTCACACCAAGGTGAAAGTTGTTAAAAACAAGGTTGCGCCTCCCTTCCGCCGCGCCGAGTTTGACATAATGTTCGGCGAAGGAATATCACGGGCCAGCGAGATCGTAGACCTCGGCGTTGAACTTGGCATACTCTCGAAGAGCGGCGCATGGTTCAGCTACAACGGGTCGAAACTTGCCAACGGCCGCGACGCCACCAAGCGCGTTATCAGCGACAATCCCGAGCTGGCCGATGAACTCGAAACTCTCATCATGGAAGCCCTGCGCAACGGCGATTCAGCCGGCAAAAGCAAGCCCAAAGCCACAGCGTCAGCCTCCAATTCGTTAGACGACAGCAACGACGACGACTTTGACGAAAAAATCGATGATGACGATCTGAACTTTGACGACAACGATGAGTTTTCGATTGAAGAAGACAAATAATCTCTCAAAATAACAACCCCTCGGGGAGACCGGCACCACCCGCGCCGGCCTCCCCGCTCGTTTTATTGGAAAAGCGACATGTCGCAAACCGTGTAAAACACTACAATCTGTTGAATTTTTGTCAATCTGCGAGGATATTACGACAAAATACGCTAACTTTGCAGATGGCATTAAGCGTCATTTCACATTAAAACCCTATGTCTACAAAAGTATTAGTAACGGGAGGCGCGGGATTTATAGGTTCCAACCTCTGCGAACATCTCCTTGAGAATAATTACCAAGTGCGCTGTCTCGACAATTTTGCCACCGGAAAATGGCAAAACATTATCCCGCTAATAGAACGCTTTGGCAACTCATTTGAAATGCAGGTGGGTGATATACGCAATCTTGACGATTGTCGCAAAGCTGTAGACGGTGTGGAATATGTATTCCATGAAGCGGCTCTCGGCTCGGTACCAAGATCAATCAACGATCCGATAACCACCAACGACGTCAACATCGGAGGCTTTCTGAATATGCTTGTAGCGGCACGCGATGCCGGAGTGAAGCGCTTTATTTTCGCAGCCTCGTCATCCACCTACGGAGACTCCAAGACTCTGCCAAAGGTTGAGGATGTAATCGGCAAACCCCTCTCTCCTTATGCGATAACCAAGTATGTTGACGAACTATATGCCGACGTTTTTGCCCGCACCTATGGTACGGAATATATCGGACTACGTTATTTTAATGTATTCGGACGTCGACAGGATCCTCATGGTGCATACGCAGCCGTTATACCTCTGTTTGTAAAGAAATTCATATCTCATCAGGCTCCCAATATCAATGGTGACGGTGAATACAGCCGTGACTTCACCTATATTGACAATGTTATAAAGATGAATATGCTGGCTATGACAACAACCAATCCGGATGCTGTCAACCAGATTTACAATACAGCTTACGGCGAACGCACCACTCTCAATCAGTTAGTGTCATATCTCAGAGAATTTCTGGGAAATAAAGATAAGGAAATTCTCGCTATCGAGCCAACACATGGGCCGAACAGAGCAGGCGACATACCTCATTCGCTGGCTTCGATCGAAAAAGCCGCAAAGCTTTTAGGCTACAAACCCGAATATTCGATGCGCGAGGGCTTGCGCGAAGCTGTTGACTGGTATTGGGATAATCTCTGATCACATTTACTTCAACCTATTGTTTAGACTATTCCACATGGAAAAAGATATAAAAGTCTGTGTCATTGGCCTCGGCTATGTAGGCTTGCCATTGGCTCGACTGTTTTCTACAAAATACCCTACCGTCGGATTTGACATGAATCCGGCTCGTGTGTCAGCTTTGATGGCAGGACACGACAGCACTCTTGAGGTGGAAGATGAGTTGTTGCTCGATGCCATAGACAATCATGGATTTATCTGCACATCAAACATCGATGATATTCGCGACTGCAATTTCTATGTTGTGGCGGTGCCGACGCCGGTCGACAAGAACAACAGTCCTGACCTAACCCCACTCTATAGAGCTTCAGAGACTATCGGCAAAATTATCAAGCCCGGTGACATTGTTGTTTATGAATCAACTGTCTATCCGGGGGTAACAGAAGACGAATGTGTGCCTGTTATAGAAAAGGTCAGCGGATTAAAATTTAACAAAGACTTCTTTGTAGGTTATTCGCCCGAGCGTATCAATCCAGGCGACAAGCTCCACACTGTCGAAAAAATTAAAAAAGTCACCTCTGGCTCAACTCCTGAAACCGGCCGTCTTATCAACGAAGTCTACTCTTCGGTAATCACCGCCGGCACCCATCTGGCTCCCTCGATCAAAGTGGCAGAAGCAGCCAAAGTTATCGAGAACTCCCAGCGCGACATAAATATAGCGTTTGTCAACGAGCTTTCGAAAATATTTACCCTGATGGGTATAAACACTCAGGATGTGCTTGAAGCCGCTGCCACAAAGTGGAATTTCCTTTCCTTTAAGCCGGGATTGGTAGGCGGTCATTGCATTGGCGTAGATCCCTATTATCTTGCCCAATGCGCCCAGCGCCACGGCTATAATCCCGAGATTATTTTGGCCGGGCGGCGTATGAACGACGGCATGGGAGCCTATGTCGCTGACCAAGTGGTGAAACTTATGCTGAAAAAGGGCATTCAAGTGTTGGGATGTAATATCCTTATACTCGGCTTTACCTTTAAGGAAAACTGCCCTGATGTAAGAAACACCAAAGTTATCGACATCGTCAATGCCCTGAAGGAATACAACCTTCACCTCACCATCTACGATCCCTGGGCTAATCCTGACGCCGTGAAACATGAATATGGAATCGAAGTAATAAACGAGCTTCCAACCGATAAAAAATTTGAGGCTGTAATTGCGGCTGTGGCCCATCGCGAATTTGCCGATCTTGACATTACTTCGTTGCTTACTCCCCACCACGTAATATTTGATGTCAAGGGCACCCTTCCCCGCTCAATATCCGATGCCAGTCTGTAAGATGACAACAGAGCAATAACAACGATCGATTTTTCACTGCAATAAACTGTAAAAATCTCATATATCTATAATATTGGAGGTCGTCATTTCGTTAAGAATTATGGATATTCCAAGCGAATTATGCCAAACTCTGATATTATATGGAAATAGCTATCGTCGGAACCGGATATGTGGGGCTTGTGTCAGGCACCTGCTTTGCCGAAATGGGTGTCAATGTAACCTGCGTGGATATTGACGAGAAAAAAATTGAAAGTCTGCGCCGGGGAGAGATACCCATATATGAACCGGGTCTTGAGGCACTTGTGAAACGCAATGTGGCTGAAGGAAGATTAAAATTTACCACAAGCCTTGCGTCGTGTCTTCCTAAATCAGAGATAGTGTTTATCGCTGTCGGCACGCCCCCCGATGAAGATGGATCGGCCGATCTGCGCTATGTTCTCGATGTAGCACGGGAGTTTGGCCGTAATATAAAGAAATACACCCTGCTGGTCACCAAATCGACCGTGCCGGTCGGAACCGCGGCCAAAGTACGCCAAGTAATCGAAGATGAACTTGAAGCGCGAGGCGAGAAGGTTGAATTTGATGTAGCCTCAAATCCCGAATTTCTTAAGGAGGGAGCCGCCGTGAGCGACTTCATGCGGCCGGATCGCGTAGTGGTAGGCGTTGACAGTGACCGTGCCCGCGAGCTTATGTCGCGTCTCTATCGTCCGCTGCTGCTCAATAATTTCAGAGTGATTTTCACCGATATTCCGTCGGCCGAAATGATCAAATATGCCGCAAACTCAATGCTTGCTACCCGCATATCGTTTATGAACGATATCGCCAACCTGTGTGAGCTTGTCGGCGCCGACGTCAACATGGTTCGCAAAGGCCTCGGCAGCGACAGCCGAATCGGTTTGAAATTTCTCTATCCTGGCTGCGGTTATGGTGGCTCATGCTTCCCTAAAGATGTGAAAGCGCTCATCAACACAGCTCATCAGGCCGGATATGAGATGAAGGTGCTCAAAGCAGTTGAGGAAGTGAACGTTAACCAAAAAGAGCTTCTGGTAAAAAAACTGAAAAAAATTATCGGTCCTGACCTCAGAAACCGGGTCATAGCGGTATGGGGACTTTCCTTTAAACCTGAGACCGATGATATGCGCGAAGCCCCTTCGCTTGTCGTAATAAACCGTCTTATCGAGGCGGGCGCAAAAGTCAAGGTTTATGACCCTGTGGCCATGAACGAGTGCAAACGCCGAATGGGAGACACAGTAGAATATGCCAAAGACATGTATGACGCTGTGGTTGATGCCGACGCTATGCTGATGTTAACCGAATGGAAACAATTTCGTATGCCCTCGTGGGACGTAATAGTAAAAGCAATGCGCCATCCTCTCATTATTGACGGCCGCAACATCTACGACCCTAAAGAAGTAGCGGCGGCAGGAATTGAATATCATTATGTGGGCCACTGAAAATCATGAAGATAGCATTAGTTAATTACAGATATTTCATATCGGGAGGTCCGGAGCGCTACTATTTCAACATCAAGGAGATATTGGAGCGCAACGGCCATACCGTGATACCCTTTTCGATCAAAAGCCCCAAGAATTTCAAATCGGAGTTTGATGATTATTTCATGGAGTCGGTCGACGACGAGGAATATTTCGTAAATACCCGCAAAACTCCGGCCACGGTATTGAAATCATTTAGCCGCATGTTTTATTCGCGGGAGGCTTACCGTAAGTTCAGCCGTCTGCTCAAGGATACCAAACCCGACGTGGTATATATAATGCAATACCACAACAAGATTTCTCCCTCAATCATTTATGCCGCAAAAAAAGCGGGCGTAAGAGTTGTTCATCGCATAAGTGACTTTCAGTATCTGTGTCCCAACGCACTGTTCTATAACGACACCACCGGAGTGTGTGAGGATTGCCTGAACGGAAAATTGATCAGCTGCGTAAAAAACAAGTGTGTGCATGGATCAGCACTTCTGTCTGCTATCAAAGTGTCGGCCAAGGCATTTCACGATATGCTTGGAATAGCTCACAAGATTGACGACTTTGTCGTGCCGTCAAAGTTTACGCTTGGCAAGCTTGCCCAATTCGGTATCGATCAGGCGCGGCTCCATCATATTCCGACTTTCTTTAACGGCAACGTTGATCAAACCTCTCTCTCCTATGAACCCTTTTTCCTCTACATAGGGCGAGTGGAAAAAGAAAAAGGCATTAAAACCCTCATCGACGCTTTTACCGGTACCTCTCATAAACTGATAGTAATCGGTTTTTCAAACAATGGATATGATGAGGAACTGAAAAAAAGTCTCGAAGGAAAAGAACACAATATAGAATTTACGGGACGGATGGATTTTGCGGGGATTTCGGGCTATCTGTCAAGATGCCTGTGCACTCTCGTGCCATCAGAAAGCTATGACAACATGCCTAATACTATCCTTGAAGCCTTTGCTTATAGTAAAGCTGTGATCGCTACCGATTTCGGCTCACTTCCGGAATTGGTAATCGACAAGGTTACCGGCCTCACGTTCCCTTATGGCGATGTTGAGGCGCTGAGACAGCGCATTGACTATATGTCGGCCAATCCCGCCGAGGCTATGCGCATGGGCAAGGAAGCGCGCAAGATGCTTGACGAAAAATTTACCCCTGAGGTTCACTATCGTTCCCTCATCGAGATACTTAAAAATCCGACCTCGGCATAAACTCCTCACGAGCGTTGCCGAAGCCGGATTAAACTATTTTGCCTTGACTGATTTTCAGACTATGCCCTGAGCCATCATGGCGTTGGCAACTTTCATGAAGCCGGCCACGTTGGCGCCTTTCACATAATTGATATATCCGTCGGGCTGACGGCCATAGAGCTCACATTGATGGTGGATTTCAGCCATGATGTTTTTGAGTCGCGTGTCGACTTCCTCGGCTGTCCATGACATTTTTTGGGAGTTCTGAGCCATCTCGAGACCCGACACAGCCACTCCGCCGGCATTGGCAGCCTTGCCGGGAGCATAGAGAATCTTCGCATTGAGAAATTCCTTGATAGCCTCGGGAGTAGAGGGCATGTTGGCACCCTCGCTCACGGCTATACATCCGTTGGCAAGCAGAGCGCGGGCGTCGTCGTCGTCAATCTCGTTTTGAGTGGCCGAGGGCATTGCGATGTCACATTTCACATTCTGCCAGGGACGTTCTCCGGCGAGATAAGTACAGGGATATTTGTCGGCAAACTCGCGTATGCGGCCGCGATATATATTCTTTAGATCGAGTATATAGTGAAGCTGCTCCTCGGTGAGTCCTTCGGGCACAATGATCGTGCCGTCAGAATCGCTCATCGACACCACTTTAGCTCCAAGTTCCATTAGTTTTACCGCTGTATAGGTAGCCACATTTCCCGATCCGGAAATTGCCACGCGCTTCCCCTTGATGTCGATACCTTTGGTAGCAAGCATGTTGAGCAGAAAATAGCAGTTGCCGAAACCGGTAGCCTCGGGACGTATGAGCGAGCCGCCAAATTCACGCCCCTTTCCGGTGAAAGTGCCGGTAAATTCGCGGGCCATTTTCTTATACATACCATACATATAGCCCACTTCGCGGCCGCCGACTCCTATATCTCCGGCAGGCACATCGGTGTCAGGCCCTATCTGACGCCACAATTCGGTAATGAAAGCCTGACAGAATCTCATCACCTCCATGTCGCTCTTGCCGCGCGGAGAGAAGTCGGAGCCACCTTTTGCGCCACCCATAGCGAGAGTGGTGAGCGAATTTTTAAATGTCTGCTCAAAAGCAAGAAACTTGAGAATAGACTGATTGACCGACGAATGAAATCTTATGCCTCCCTTATACGGGCCAATGGCATTGTTGTGCTGAATGCGGTAGCCCATATTGTTCTGCACACGCCCCTTATCGTCAACCCATGAGACTCTAAACGAGAAGATTCGATCGGGAATGCACAACCTCTCAATAAGATTATATCTTTCAAACTCGGGATGCTCATTATAAGTATCCTCAATGGTTGTCAATACTTCTTCCACAGCCTGGATATATTCAGGCTCGTTAGGAAATCGGCGACGGAGATCATTTATTACTTCAGTTGCTTTCATTGTTTTTTAAATTGAATTGTAGATTTTGGAAACAATCGCAAAAGTATGCATTTATCATTAATTCCACAACATTATTGACTATAATTTTCAGGAAACGATTGCAATTTGCGACATATAATCCTAAAATTAAATACGCATCAATCGAGATATTTCCTATGGAGAGGGAATTTTTTTATTCAAATTGCTTGACTTTTTACCAACGATATTGTAATTTTGCGTTGTCATTTTACCAACATTTAATCTCAATCAATAATGAATGTCTCACACTCAACCATCTCACAACGCGACCGCGATTTCAAAGCCCTGTGCCGAGAAATCATCCTTAAATCTCCCCACCCTCTAACTTATAGGGAAGTTCTTGCCAAAGCTTGCACAATGCCCGCCCCATCCTATTATGTGGACTACTACTACGCCATGCGCAAGCTGAGAGCGATACGAAAAATGCCTGCCGACAAAGTCCGCAGAGCTTCGCGCGGCCGATGGGCCGAAATCGACTCGCGGGTACGCAAGCTTGAAGCCGAGGGAATGACCCACCGCAAAGCCGTAGAACAGGTGCTTCTCACCGGCAAAGCCTCAGGATTTTTCATAGCTCCATCAACAGCCCTGCGCCACCTTCGCCGCATAGCCAACCGTTAAACCTCACTAACTGTCATGACTACAAATTTTTCACTCTCACTACGCTCCATCTCATCACAAATCCTTGCGCTTGAAGCCCTGCGCATAGCCACCACCCCAAATTGCGACTCGCCTGCGATTCTTACCTCTGATCATCTTTCCGCCCTACATCGCTCAATAAGAGGTGCCTATGCGCGAATGTTGCTTTCACTCTCGGGCTCGATTATCGAAAGCAATATCGCAGACCTCGACGATAACTCCGAGCTATTGGTTTTCAGCATGGAAATACCTGAGTCGTTCCACGCCCCCACCTTGCGCAAAATGATCGAGGAAGCCCTTGTCAATCTCACCCTCGCCGTCTGCCTCCCCTCACCCGCTAAAGAAAGCGCCTCGGCAATAGCCGAAGAGCTGCTGCGCCGCGTTTCGTCGACAGTCAACAACACTTTCAGCGACCAAATCACCCTGAAATGCTATGATATTTGAAACTTAATTGCAAAAAACCGCCGAAAAAATTGCACAGCTCAAAAAAAACCTCTAACTTTGTGCCCGAAAATGGTAGAGCGCTACCTCTTAGCGATAAACCATCCAAGGAGAGATGGCAGAGTGGTCGATTGCGGCGGTCTTGAAAACCGTTGAGGGTCACACCTCCGGGGGTTCGAATCCCTCTCTCTCCGCCAATAAGCAGCCTTTGGGCTGCTTATTTCTTTTTAGAGAGCATATATATCGGGAATTTTTATATCTATGCACATATAAAAACCTGCGATGATAAAATATATTGAGAAAGGTGATATATTCAACATCTGCGGCGTGAGCAGTTATGCGCACGGATGCAATTGTGCCGGAGCGATGGGCAAAGGAATTGCCCTTCAGTTTCGCAATAAATATCCGGAGATGTATTCGGAATATAAAGCAATGTGCAAGGTCAAGGCTTACCGACCCGGTGATGTGTTCGACTACAACTATGGAGAGGGACACATATATAATCTTGGCACACAGGCGACTTGGAGGACAAAAGCGCGGATAATATATATTGAGCAGTCTATTAAAAAGATGCTTGAATTGGCCGCAAAAGAAAATGTAACAAAAATCGCCCTCCCCGCAATTGGTGCCGGATTGGGAGGCTTGAAATGGGATGAAGTAAAAGAGGTGCTCAATAGAGTGTCTGTCGACTACCCCGACATCGAATTATATGTTGTAGAAGCCTATCAAAGCAACCACCAGCCCTCCGAATAATCACCTGATTTTGGATAGAATATCATCCGGAGACTGGTGCATTTGGCTGAAGGCTACAATCTTTTTCCCGAGGTCTTTGATAGAGCCCCCGATAAAATAGACCGTATCGTCAACTATCAGAAAGCGATCATGAACATTGTTGCAAGCATGGAGTTTGATTTCAGGGTATTGGGCGTTATGCTTCTTAATATCAAGATTGATTTGTGAATTGCGAGGATTTGTGAATACTGCAGCCGAGACGCCATCCTTACGTTTATCAAGTGTTTTCAGAACCCGATCGTCAACATAATTGTCTATGAGAATAATACGAGTATCAGCCTTTCGGACTAAATCAGAGATCAAAGTATAGGCATCAAATATTTGTCCCTCAAAGAAGAAACCCTCAATCGGCGCTACTTCTTTGTCATCAAGACGAGTCAGTACCTCAACTATCTTATTATCATGTTCCGACAGATGCTTCTGCATAAGTAACTGATGATGCTCTATCGCTTCAAGACGCTTGAATATATGCGCATTACTCATCAAGAAACTACGCATCGCAGTAAAAGCTCGCATGATTTTAATGTTTACTTCGATTGCAGTTTTAGAGCGAAGAACACTACTCAACATCGCGACTCCATTTTCTGTAAACGCATAAGGAAGATACTTTATATTGTGACCCCGCTTCAAAGTCGCATTTTGCGACCTTGAATTTGATGTCACAGTTTGTGATTTCAAGTTCTCTGTATCATCGCTCAAGATCACATTTTGTGACCTTGAATCTGAGGTCGCAATTTGCAATCTCAAATTTTCAGCCTCATCTTTAACGAGTTGGAACATAAAGTCTACAGGGAAACGTTCAAGATTGCGTTTTACCTGTTCATTTAATCGCTTTGTTTCTACACCATATAATTGAGCCAAATCGCTGTCCAACATCACCTGCTGTCCACGAATAATATGAATTAGATTCTCAATTGGCATTAAACCGGAGTCAGAAGATTCCGATAAATGTGACGCGTTGATAAGGCTACTTT
>JAIDXU010000017.1 GCA_029058455.1 Paramuribaculum sp. | reverse complement strand
GCCCACAGCCTTTGAAGCTGCGAAGTTGATTATACCCTTAATGCCGGGATAATCCTTGAAGAGTTTTTTCAGAGTATCTATATCGGTGCAGTCACCTTCAACAAAGTCGGGGCGAATGCCTGAAATGCGCTCAATGCCATCAAGTACCTCTACATTAGAGTTAGAGAGGTTATCGATAATCACCACAGAATAGCCGGCAGCCTGAAGCTCTACAACAGTGTGTGAGCCAATATAGCCTGTACCACCGGTTACAAGAATTTTGGGTTTGCTCATTTTTATTTGGTTTATGTTGTTAAAGATTTATTCCGATGAATGAGGAGACTGATTTTACGCCCCAAAATTAAGTTTTTTTGTTGACGCTTGCAAATTTTGAGGAAGGAATGAGATATAAGTTCATTTCACACGCTTTGCAGTCAAATTCGGGCTGAAGCTTCATGCCCGACTGATCGGTTAGGGTGAGTGGTTCTTTCCATTCTTTTCCTGCGGGAGTAGAGAGACATCGGCCCAGCTCCCGGCGAAGACAGTAGCGGGTGTTCATAACCTTGATTCTATCTTCAGGTAGGCAGGGCAGTACCTCGATCGCCGCAGCTGAGGGGGTAACTTCAATGCCGTGGGCAAAATAAGCATCAGCGGCAAGCGAATTTGCCACATTGGCAGGGATAACGCCTGTAGCCTCGCGGCCGTTGTCAGCTCCCGGTCGGAGAGGAGCAAACCTGAGCGAACGCGAGCGGTTGAGAGCGTTAAGGGCATCGCGTCGCAAGGTTGTGAGCAATGAGGCGGGAATAAAGACTGCGGGGTCTATGTTGTCGGTAAGATGTGACACCCGATAGATGGTGTTGCCTGTTTTGCATATCACGCGGTTGCGTGCCTCTGACTGAGGGGAGCGCGACGGCTGGAGGTCGGGAGCATAAACAGCAGCTTCGCCATATATGCCGGCGGAGTCGGTAAAGCCCAGAGCAATCATCGGATTGGATTCCGAGCCGCAAAGTCGAAGAATCGCGGTAAGGGGTATTACGCGCTTCGCCGTAGTATCTGCAGCAAGCATAGCGGTGCGTGCCGAGTTGAGAGTGCGATAGAGTATAGTGCCGGCAGGAGGATTGATTCTAACTCCGGGAGCGGGATGAAGCAACCGGCCATCGACACGGTTAAGTCTGAAACCCACTCTCGACCCCGTCGGGTCATTGTAACATAGTCCGTCACCGTTTGATAATTTAACACCCGGAAGAATATCCACTTTCAGAGCTCCTGTTCGGTCGACCCTCACAACTCTTGCAACCTCCTCTCCCTCACGACCCGAAGCCGTCAGAGTAGCCATCGACACGGGAGTGCCTTTTGGAGGAGTGCCGAGTGTGAAATAAGGGGTGAAGCCGCGATTGAAACCGGCGGTGGGAGATGGGTCGAAATTGAGCGTCACTTCACCTGTGGAGGCTCTCCGCAAAGCGCCGTTTGATTGAGATGCGATTTTATCGAGCAACATGGAATAGCGACCCACAGTTTCCTTAACATAATCAGCGCCTTTAAGTCGCCCTTCAATTTTAAACGATGTGACGCCCGCCTCGATCATCTCGGCCAGATAGGGTGATCGGTCGAGATCGCGCAGCGACAAAAGGTGGCTGTCGGTAACCAATTCTTTGCCCGAAGCATTGGTAAGAGTGAATGAATGACGGCATATCTGAGGACACTCCCCACGGTTGGCACTCCGACCTGCGGCAGCGAAACCGGCGCGGCAGTCGCCGCTATAGCTAACGCACAACGCGCCGTGAACAAAAGCCTCAATTTCAAGCTGCGGAACTGCGGCGTGTATTTCGGCTATCTGCGAAATCGAAAGCTCTCGGGCCGGGACAATACGGGTAAATCCCATGTCATATAACATTCTTGCCTTGTGAGAGTCACGGATATCACATTGTGTGCTTGCATGGAGAGCTATGGGAGGAAGATTCATGCGGGTGATGCCGAGATCCTGCACTATCAGTGCGTCAACACCCACCTGCCATAGTCGCCATATAAGGGTCTGGACATCGACGAGCTCATTTTCATAGACCAATGTATTGAGCGCCACATATAC
>JAIDXU010000169.1 GCA_029058455.1 Paramuribaculum sp. | reverse complement strand
ATTCACAATGCTCGGCTTGTATCTGCTCGGCAAAATCAGATTCAGCCACGATACTCCCACCGAACATGTCGGAATAGTGAGATTTTTCATGTCGCTGATTTCTATTTCGTTTGCGGTTTATCTGCTTCCAGGCCTCTGGGGTGCCCCCCTCAAGAGCGTAAGCGCCTTTGTTCCGCCGCTCTATACTCAGGATTTCAACCTCTATGCCGGCGGTGACTTCCGCGAGTTTGACGACTATGACGAGGGTATGCGCTATGCCGCCGAAAACAATCGTGCCGTGCTTGTCGACTTCTCGGGTTATGGCTGTGTGAACTGCCGCAAGATGGAAGGCGCAGTGTTTGATACCGAAGAAATCTCAGGAATAATCCGCGACAATTTCGTGCTTATCAAACTTATGGTTGACGACAAGCAGCCTCTTGACAAGCCCGTGAAAGTGGATGATGCCGGCAAACAGATCACTCTCACCACCGTGGGCGAGAAGTGGGGCTACCTGCAGCGTCACAAATTTGCTGCCAATTCACAGCCCTATTATGTTATGCTCGACAATAAGGGCGATGTGCTGGCAATGCCATATTACTATGATGAAAATGTGGCCAAATTTGCCGAATGGCTCGGTCAGGGCATTAACAAATATCTCGGGAAATGAAATCGGAAAATAGCCGGCGTCATACCCGTGAGGAAAAAATCGAAGCTCTCGGCAGGGTGATCGATACTCTCGATCGCCTGAGAGTGGAGTGCCCGTGGGACCGCAAGCAGACCAATGCCTCGCTGCGCCCCAACTCAATCGAGGAGATGTATGAGCTGAGCGATGCACTGCTCAACGATGACACTCCCAATATCGCCAAAGAGCTCGGCGATGTGTTGCTCCACATACTTTTCTATGCCAAGATAGGTGAGGAGAAAGATCAGTTTGACATTGCCGATGTTGCCGACAAACTCAATGCCAAATTGATATTCCGCCATCCTCATGTGTTTGGCGATGCCGTTGCTACTGATGCACATGGTGTGGAACTCAACTGGGAGCAGATAAAGCTCAAGGAGAAGGGTGGAAACCGCACTGTGCTTGAGGGAGTGCCCAACTCTCTGCCGTCGCTCATCAAGGCTTACCGCATTCAGGAGAAAGCCGCCAATTCAGGCTTTGACTGGGAGAAGCGTGAGGATGTGTGGCAGAAAGTCAAGGAAGAAATCGGTGAGTTTGAAGCCGAGGCCCGTAAAGCCGAGGAAGCTGACACCAAGATTTCGGAGGCGGACCGCCTCCGTCTCACCGGTGAAATGGGCGATTTGATTTTCAGCCTTGTCAATGCCTCACGCCTCTATAAAATCAATCCCGATACGGCTCTCGAACTGACCAATGCCAAGTTTATAAGGCGGTTTAACTACATCGAACAACAGGCGGCCGCCAAGGGCATTGCTCTCAAAGATCTCACACTCGGCCAAATGGAGGAGCTGTGGCAGGAAGCCAAATCATTTGAGAAAAGCGGAGAGGAATGAACATGTCACGACTTTCAATTTTGGTGGCGGCTCTGGTAATGACTTTTCTCGCTATCGACGCCAAGGTGCTCAAAGGCTATCAGACAGCCGTTGCGCCGGGGTCGCCTGATGACATCTCCCTCGTGATCGACAGCATTGATTTCAGAGGTGACCTCACAAGAGTTTATGGCCACATCGATTCCCGCCCCAACACCTCGGCCTGCATAAACTCGTTTGTGCTCAACGCCGACAAGACTCCCTTCCGGGCCACCGATATCGACGGCTTTGATTTCGAACGCCGATTTCAGTGGGAAGAGACGGGGGTGTTGCCTGTGGAGATTGATTTCCCCGTGATAAAAGGTGTGAGACCTAATGCAGTGCTCAATATTGTAGCTGAAACCCCTCGCGGTCCTTATTGCTGGAACATCACGCGCAGAGTTAAGAAATGATAGTCTGTATCACCGAGAAACCGAGCGTGGCCAAAGATATCGCGGCTATACTCGGAGGAAAGTCAGCGCCGCGCCGCGAGGGTTATTATGATTGCGGCAACTATAAGGTGACATGGACCTACGGCCACCTGTGTTGTCTCAAGGAGCCTCACGACTATACCGAGCTGTGGAAAAGATGGTCGCTCGGGTCGCTGCCCATGATTCCTCCTAAATTCGGCATAAAGCTTATTGACATCGACAACTACAAGCGTCAGTTTAAGGTAATCGAAAGTCTGCTCGATGAGGCCGATACGGTGATAAACTGCGGTGATGCCGGCCAGGAGGGTGAGCTGATTCAGCGGTGGGTTATGCAGAAAGCGGGTGTGAAGTGCCCGGTTATGAGACTCTGGATAAGTTCTCTTACCGATGACGCCATTCGCGACGGTTTCTCAAAGCTGCGCCCCGAATCAGATTTCAATAATCTCTATCTCGCCGGGCTGAGCCGTGCCATAGGCGATTGGATTCTCGGCATGAACGCCACCCGGCTCTATACTCTGAAATACAGTGGCCCCGGTAAAGTTTTGTCGATAGGCAGGGTGCAGACTCCTACGCTCGCGCTGATAGTTAACCGCGACGCCGAGATTGCCAATTTCCGCCCTAAGGATTATTGGGAGCTTGTGACCGTTTATCGAGATGTTCGCTTTTCGTCGACGGGGCGTAAATATGACTCGCTCGAGGAGGTTGAAAAGGTTATCGCCGAGATCAGGCCGGAGACCTTTGTGGTGACCGACGTGCAGAAGAAAAGCGGCCGCGAG
>JAIDXU010000168.1:6802-18350 GCA_029058455.1 Paramuribaculum sp. | reverse complement strand
TACAAATGCAAACGACGGCGGCACTCTCTTTTGCCCCGAAATGGTGAAAATTAGGGTGAAAATAACTTTTTGAGAATTTTTCAGTTTTATTTTGCAAACATTACTCAAAAAATCACTAACTTTACACCCTCAAAGTTTTGTGAATCCCAATAGGACAACACGCTTGGTAAAACCCCCTTTTCGCAACCTCACTCTACAGCTATGACACAGCCGGCATATCATGTTCCCGCACTTCTTCCGCAGACTGTCGAAGCCCTCGACATCAAGCCTGACGGTATATATATCGACGCCACATACGGCGGCGGCGGACATTCGCGGGCCATTGTAGAGCACCTCTCACCTGCCGGCCATCTTTATGGTTTTGATCAGGATGATGAGGCGGTGGCCGGAGCCATGAATGACGACAGGTTTACCATAGTCTATTCCAACTTCAGGTTTATGGCCAATTTCATGCGCTTTTACGGTGTGGAATCGGTCGACGGCGTTCTGGCCGATCTCGGAGTGTCGTTTCATCATTTCGACGATCCCGACAGGGGTTTCTCGTTTCGTTGGAGCGGTAACCTCGATATGCGCATGAATCGCCGTGCCCGTCACTCGGCTGCTGATCTGCTCGCTCAACGAAGCGAGGATGAGCTGGCAAGGGCTTTTACACTTCTCGGAGAGCTGAAACAGGGGCGCAGAATTGCCGCCGCAATAGTGAAACGTCGTTCCGAGGGTAATCCCGTTACTACAGTCGAACAGCTGCTTGAGGTGTGTCGCCCCATGATCAATCCCGCGCGTGAGAAGAAAGAACTGGCCCAGATTTTTCAGGCTCTCAGAATCGAGGTCAACGGCGAGCTTGATGCCCTCGCCTCGATGCTCAACCAGGCGCTCGCACTGCTTCGCCCGGGTGGCCGGCTTGCCGTGATAACCTATCATTCACTCGAGGACAGACTCGTGAAAAACTTTATGCGCACCGGCAATCTGGAAGGGGAGCGCAAGACCGATTTCTACGGTCGTACCATCGCTCCGCTCCGTATGCTCACCTCCAAGCCGATTGTGGCCGACGACGAGGAAATTGAAAATAATCCCCGCTCACGGTCTGCAAAACTCAGAGTAGCCGAAAAACTGTAATAATCTCTCCTGAAATGGCAAGTAACAAACAATCCACACCGTCATCCGAATTTTTCAGCCGTCTGATTCACGGACAGCTGATTTCGAGCCGTTTTTTCGCCCGCAACTGGTTAGTTATATTCACAGGGGTGGTGATAGTGATGATGTATATCACCAACAAATATAATACGCAGACCAAAATGGAGGAAATACGCGCTCTAAACACGGAACTCGAAGTGGTTAAAACCGAGCGAATCAGAGCCAAGTCGGCTTTTATGAGCCGAATCAGGGAATCGCGAATGCAGGAAATGGTCGACTCACTCGGTCTGGGACTTACGGTTCAGGATCGTCCTCCCTACAAGGTTAACTCCCGCGACTGAAAATTTCTCAAATCTCTTTAATCCGATTATTATCTCATCTCTTTGTAAATATCTGCTTCTTTCTTCGGCCGGTCTATGAAAAAAGAAAATCGCAACAAAATTCTGCTCTGCTACTCAATTATCATCCTCCTGATGATGATACCTGTATGCGGCATTATCTACCACCTCGTCGACAATACGGTGATTTCAGCCGACAAGTGGAATGAGAAAGCCAATAAGGAACTTTCGGAAATGGTGGTCATCAATCCCGAGCGCGGAGATATTCTTGCGTGTGACGGTGCGGTGCTCGCTACCAATCTCAGATATTATACACTTCATATCGACTATCTGGCCGAAGGTTTCAGAGACGATACCCTGAAGAAATATATCGATCCTCTCTGCGATTCTCTTGCCAAATATTTCCCGCGACGCGATGCTAAAGAGTGGCGCACTCATATTCTCAAACCGCTCGACTACAAGAAGCGCCCCCGCTATTACACCATGATAGCCAACATTAGCTATGCCGACATGCAGCGCATCAAGACATTCCCGTATTTCTACAAGCGCCGTCCCGGAAAATCGGGTCTCACTGTCGAGACCAAGCTGCGTCGCGTCACCCCCTACGGGGATATGGCACGTCGTTCTATCGGCTCGGTGGGTCAGCATGAGACATGCAGTGAGATTCATGGCATTTCGGGTCTGGAAAAGGCGCTTGACACCCTGCTCTACGGTGTGCCGGGCGTTGCGAAGAAAATACCTCTCACCAAAGGAATTGTAAACTGGACAGACAAGCCGGCTGTAAACGGTTTCAATCTCCTCACCACAATCGACATCAAGATTCAGGATATATTGGAGAATGAGCTTAACAACGTGCTTACCTACTGCGATGCGGAGTGGGGAGTGGCGGTGCTCATGGATGTAAAGACCGGCGACATCAAGGCAATCTCCAACCTTCAGAAAGATGAGAAGCGAAATCGTTATATCGAGGGCATGAACCGCGCGGTGAGACGCTTTGAGCCGGGTAGCGTGGTTAAGACTCTCTCGATGATGATAGCTCTCGAAGATGGCATCGTATCAAATCTTGATGAGGTGATCACAACCGGCTCAAGTTATGCCTATGCCGGCGGCCGCGCCATTTCCGACTCTCACGGAGTGGCCTCGATGAAGGTGCGCGAAGTAATCGAACGCTCTTCAAACATCGGTATGACTAAGATTATCACAAAGAAATATGGTGAAGATCCGAGCAAATTCTATGAGCGTATCAAGCAGACAGGTTTTCTCGATACCCTGAGAACGGGCATTGCAGGTGAGGTGCCTCCCAGCTTTGCCAAGCTCAAGAATGACCGCGGCGGGCGCATTTCGCTATCCCGTCAGTGTTTCGGCTATAACTCCGAGATTCCGCCGCTCTACACTCTCGCCCTCTATAACGCTATCGCCAATGACGGCAAGTTTGTAAAACCGCGTCTTGTGTCGGGCCTTATTTCGGAAGAGGTCGATTCGACTCTGCCGGTTGAATATGTGCGTCAGCAGGTATGTTCGCCCGCCAATGCCGCCAAGCTCAGGGAGATGCTCACGGCAGTGGTTTGGGGTAATCATGGCACCGCCCGCTCGTTGCAAGACAAAAAAGTACGTATAGCCGGCAAGACAGGCACCTGTTACATGGTGTCGGATCATGGCGGTTATGACTCGCGCAAACGACTGGCTTTCTGCGGATTCTTCCCTGCCGAAAATCCGGTTTATTCATGCATCGTTCTCACCTGCAATCCCCGCCAGAACGCTTTTGGCGCCGCCTCAACAAGCGGTCAGGTTGTCAAGAATATCGCGCTGAAACTTTACTCACGCGGAATGTTAAACAACTCGTCGGACTATCACGCCGATGCAGCCGATCAGGCCGACAAAGATCGCGAGCCGGTGTTTTATGCCGCGCTCAACCGTGATGATGTCGCCTCGCTCGGCCGTGCCGTCACCGGCAATGACCGCACCCGTTTTCTCCCATCTCCCGCCGTTCATGAGAAAGGTGTGCCCGATGTGGTAGGCCTCGGTTTGCGTGAGGCTGTCAGCACGATGGAAAAAGCGGGCTATAATGTAAGCTTCACAGGTCTCGGTCATGTGGCCGCGCAGTCGGTTGCTCCCGGCTCGCCCCTTGCTGCCGGCACCCGTATAATGTTAACTCTTAAAGAATAATAATATCCACACATAAATATATATTACCCATGAGATCACTTGCAGAACTACTCACGGCCATCAAGCCCCAACAGATAATCGGATATGAGGATAAACCGATCAACTCGCTACAGTGTGACTCGCGTAAGGTGAGCCGCAACGATATTTTTGTTGCTGTGCGCGGCGTGAGTGTTGACGCTCACAAGTTTATTCCGTTGGTGACACTTGCCGGAGCGGCAGCTATCGTATGCGAGACACTGCCCGAACGTCTCGAGCCCAATGTGACATATATTCGTGTGGAAAACTCGGCAATCGCTCTCGGTAAGCTTGCCTCTCAATGGTGGGGTAACCCCTCGCGCAAACTCAAGCTCGTGGGTGTGACCGGCACAAACGGCAAAACAACTACCGCGACACTCATCTATGAGATGGCTCGTCTCGGCGGTGCGAAAGCGGGTTTGCTTTCAACCGTGTGCAACTATATCGACGATGAGGCGATACCTACCAATCAGACTACCCCCGACCCCCTTACCATCAATGAGCTTCTTCACCGCATGGTGGTGGCCGGATGTACCTATGCCGCAATGGAGGTGAGCAGCCACGCCGCCCATCAGCACCGCATTGCCGGCCTGACTTTTGCGGGCGGTATCTTCTCAAACCTTACCCGCGATCACCTCGACTATCACAAGACCTTCGAAAACTATCTCAAGGCCAAACAATCGTTCTTTGACATTCTCCCTGCCGAGGCTTTTGCCCTCACCAATATAGATGATAAAGTCGGCGAGGTGATGATTCAGAACACTGCAGCACGTCGCTGCACTTATTCTCTCCGCTCTCAGGCCGACTTTATGGGCAAGGTGATTGAAAGCCGTCTTGACGGTACCCTGCTCAGCCTCAACGGTCATGAGGTGGAGGTGATGTTTACCGGCAAATACAATGCCTATAACCTCACCGCTGTTTATGGCGCGTCGATACTTTTAGGTTGGGACGAACAGGATGTGCTTGTGAGAATGAGTAAGCTCGTGCCTGTGGCCGGCCGCTTCCAGACTTTCCGTTCAGCTACCGGAGTGACCGGAGTTGTGGACTATGCCCACACCCCCGACGCTGTTGTCAACGTGCTTAACGCTATCCGCGGCGTGCTTGGCAATTCCGGCCGTATCATCACTGTTGTAGGTGCCGGCGGCAACCGCGACAAAGGCAAGCGCCCCATCATGGCTTCGGAGGCGGCCCGTCTGAGCGACAGAGTCGTGCTCACCAGCGACAATCCCCGCGATGAGGTGCCCGAGCAGATTATCGCCGATATGGAGGCCGGTCTCGACGACAATGCCCGCACACGCACAATCTCGATAGTCGACCGTCGTGAAGCCATCTTTGAGGCATCACGCATGGCCGCTCCCGGCGATGTTGTGCTTGTGGCCGGCAAGGGTCATGAAGACTATCAGGAAGTAAAAGGTGTGAAACATCATTTCGATGACCGCGAGGTCGTTATGGAAGCTCTCCGCTCACTCTGATAAGGATTTCTATATAAAAAAGTTAACAGAATCAGGATAAATGCTTTACTATCTGTTTCAATTGCTTCAGGACAGCGGGCTGCCCGGTGTGAGACTGATGACCTATATCAGTTTCCGCTCGGGGGTGGCTTTCGTATTGGCTCTTTGTCTGGCTATTTTTGTTGGGCGAACAATCATTGATCGTCTGCGCAAACTTCAGGTTGGCGAGATTGTGCGCAAACTGGGCCTCGAAGGGCAGTCGGAAAAGGCCGGAACCCCTACTATGGGTGGTATAATCATTATCATGAGCGTGATGATACCGAGCCTGCTGGTCGGAAATCTCTCCAATGTCTACATGCTTCTCATGCTGCTGACAACAGTGTGGCTCGGAGCACTCGGATTTACCGACGATTATCTGAAACTGCGCCGTCACAACAAAGACGGCATGAGCGGAAAAGCTAAAATCGCCGGTCAGCTGGGACTCGGAGCGATTGTAGTGGCCACGATGTATTTCAGCCCCGACATAGTAATGAAGCAAAACTCCGAAGTGTGTGACCTCACAACCCACGAAACGGAGGTAGTGTATAGCTATCATGAGATAAAGGCACCTCAGACCACAATACCGTTTGTGAAGGATAATAACTTTGATTATACCTGGCTGACCGGTTGGATGGGTAAATGGGCCGAGACCGGAGGATGGATTCTTTATGCTCTGGTCACTGTATTTGCAATTGTCGCTACCAGCAACGGCGCTAACCTCACCGACGGTCTCGACGGCTTGTGTACGGGAGTTTCAACGCCTATAGTGATAGCGTTGGGCATAATGGCCTATCTCGGCGGCAATGTCATCTATTCGGCCTATCTCAACATTATGTATATACCCGGCTCGGAGGAGCTTGTGGTGTTTATGTCGGCCTTTGTGGGAGCGCTGATAGGCTTCCTGTGGTATAACGCCTCTCCCGCCGAGGTGTTTATGGGCGATACCGGCTCGCTGACTATCGGCGGCATAGTGGCGGTGTTTGCCATCCTTATCCGCAAGGAGCTGCTTCTGCCGTTGCTCTGCGGCATTTATATGATTGAGGACCTTTCGGTTATTCTTCAGACAGGATATTTCAAACTCACAAGAAAGTTTACCGGCACCGGCAAGCGCATTTTCAAGATGACACCCCTTCACCATCATTTCCAGAAGCAGGGAAATGCGGGTATCGATGCTTTGATTCAGGTGCCTCTCAATCCTATCAAGGAAAACAGGCTTGTGGTGAGATTCTGCATCATCAGCGTTCTGTTTGTGGCCCTGACCTTTGTAACCCTCAAGGTGAGATAACTTAAACCCGGAAATTCGTAAAACGACTAAATTTCAACAATATTCAGCGAAATGTATAATCCTGATGACTACAAGCGCCGCCGGCTGGTGGTGCTCGGAGGAGGCGAAAGCGGCGTAGGTGCCGCAATACTCGGCAAACAGCAAGGCATGGAGGTGTTTCTGAGCGATTCAGGCACCATAGCTCCCCGCTATCGTGAAATGCTCGACAGCGAAAATATCGAGTGGGAGCAGGGCACCCACACTATGGAACGTATCCTTCAGGCCGACGAGGTGGTTAAAAGCCCGGGTATCGCGCCCACACTTCCGGTGATCAAGGCTATTACCGAAAAAAACATACCGGTTATCAGCGAGATAGAATTTGCCGGAAGATATACCGACGCAAAGATGGTGTGTATCACCGGTTCGAACGGTAAGACAACCACTACTTTGCTCACCTACCATATCCTAAAGGATGCCGGTCTCAATGTAGGTCTGGCCGGTAATGTAGGCCGCTCGCTTGCCCTTCAGGTCGCACGCGAACACCATGATGTGTATGTTATAGAGTTGTCGAGCTTTCAGCTTGAAAACATGTATGAGTTCAAGGCTAACATCGCCGTAATGCTCAACATAACTCCCGACCATCTTGACCGCTATGACTACAAGATGCAGAATTATGTCAACGCCAAGTTCAGAATACTCAACAATCTCACCCCGGAGGATGCTTTCATATTCTGGCAGGATGATCCCGTGATTACCGCTCAGTTGGCCCATATTGCCACCGAAGCGCGGCTCTATCCGTTTGCCGAGCATGAGGAGAAACTCTCCCACGCCTATGTTGACGGCGATGATGAGGTGGTGTTTGACACTTCGGATACTTCTCTCAAAATGCCTCGCACCGATCTGTCGCTCAACGGTCTTCACAATCTCTATAATTCTATGGCTGCCGGCTTGTCGGCCTGTTTGCTTGACATTCGCAAGGAGGATATCCGCAAGGCTCTGAGCAATTTCGAAGGAGTGGAACATCGTCTTGAATATGTCGCCACTATCGACGGCGTGAGATATATCAACGATTCCAAAGCCACCAATGTCAATTCATGCTGGTATGCTCTCGAGAGTATGCCCAAGAGCAAAAGCGTGGTGTTGATTTTGGGTGGAAAGGATAAGGGCAACGACTATTCCGAAATTCTCCCCCTTGTCGAGAGCAAAGTCAAGGCTATCGTAGCTATGGGTCTGCACAATGAAAAAATCCTCGAATTCTTCAACGGTAAGGTCGATAAGATAGCCGATACCCATTCTCTTGCCGAGGCTGTAGAGGCATGTCGCTCTCTTGCTGCGGATGGTGACACCGTTTTGCTGTCACCCTGTTGCGCAAGCTTTGACCTCTTTAAAAGCTATGAGGATAGAGGTGAGCAATTTAAGGCTGCCGTTATGGCCATGAACCCAACCGACAATTCAAATAAATGATAGATCTGCCGAAATTTTAAGATCTGTAAAATTATATCTTTCTCCAAACCTTCCGACATCATTAAAAAGATGGCTACCGAATCAATCTCGAGCGAAGCGACTCTCTCATCCGCTTCATCAACCCGCGACAAGGGTTTTACCCGCCATGACCCGCATATTTGGGGCATATATATTGTATTGATTATCATTTCTGTGATCGAGCTCTACAGCGCCTCCTCGCGTGAGGTCACCGGCTCGGGCATGGGAGTGGTAATGCCGATTGTGCGCCACATGGCCATGTTGTTCGGAGGTCTGGGAATAATGCTTTTTCTGGAGAAGCTTCACTATCGTCATTTCTATTTTTGGTCGCTGGTGTTTGTGTTGGTCAGCGTGCTGACGATGATCTATGTATATTTCTTCGGCGCGGTGATCAATGGAGCCCGAAGATCTATACTCATTGCCGGTTTTCAGCTTCAGCCGGCTGAGTTCATCAAGTTTTCTGCAGTGCTGGTTACGGCGTTTGTAGCGTCGCGCACCCAGATGAAAGGTGGCGGTGTGACTAACAAAGGCGTAATGATTATGGCCGCGACGGTGCTTCTGTTTGGCCTCATGCTTATAAAGCAGGGCCTTACCAACACATTGCTGCTCATGGGTATAAGCCTGTCGATGTTTCTGATTGCCGGAGTGCAGTTTAAGAAACTGCTTATTGTTCTGGGTGTTTATGGTGTGTGTTTCGCCATGTTTGTGGGTGTGTTGACATTTATGGAGTCACGCCACGAGTCGAACGACACCGGTAATCAAGCCAAAACCGAACAGGTCGACAATAAGAAAGATAAGCTTCGTGTTGAGACATGGATAAACCGATTTACGCGACATCAGGGAGACGGCCGTCCCAAATATGAATTGCCCATAAATGCCGACAATCGCCAGGAAATGCTGTCATATATCGCTCAGGCCAACGGCGGCATCTCGGGAGTGTTGCCCGGTAACTCGCGTGAGACAGCCCGCTTGCCGCTTGCTTTCTCCGATTATATCTATGCCATCATAGTCGAGGACCTCGGCCTGTGGGGTGGATTGCTTGTGTTGGTGCTCTATCTGTGGCTAATGATGAGGGCGAGTGCTATCGCGGCGCGGTGCACCCGATGTTTCCCGGCATTGCTGGTGCTCGGCATGGCGGTGCTGATAGCTATTCAGGCGCTGTTCCACATGGCTATCGTTACCGGTTTCGCCCCTGTTTCCGGTCAACCGTTGCCGCTCATATCAAAGGGCGGATCAAGCATAATAGTCACGTCGCTGGCCTTCGGAGTGATGTTGAGCGTGAGTCGCCACACCGCCCGCTCGGGCAAGCGTCAGGATGTAAACCGTGAGCTGTCAGAGTTGCCCGACGATCTCAAGGCTGCCAACCCCACAAGAATCTAAGTCAACCATAATTCAAGAACTATCTATAATTTATTTCCGATATGCCTCTGAAATTACTGATAGGCGGAGGTGGCACAGGCGGCCACATCTTTCCCGCTCTTTCGATTGCCAATGCGGTGAAGCGTCATTGTCCCGATGCCGAGATACTTTTTGTCGGCGCTCTCGGTCGTATGGAGATGGAAAAAGTGCCTGAGGCCGGATATAAAATCATCGGCTTGCCTGTGGCGGGATTTTCGCGCACCAAGCTGTGGAAGAATTTTGGCGTATTGATCAAGCTGTGGCGCTCAATGCGCATGGCCCGCAAAATCGTCAAGGATTTCCAACCTGATGTAGTGGTCGGTGTGGGAGGTTATGCCTCGGCACCGGTCGTGAAGCGCGCCCAGAAATCACATATACCCACTCTTATTCAGGAACAGAATTCCTATCCCGGAGTGACCAACAAGCTCCTTGCAGCCAAGGCATGTAAGATATGCGTTGCCTATCCCGAGATGAATCGGTTTTTCCCCGAGGAGAAGATTGTGGAGACCGGCAATCCGGTGCGTCAGGCGCTTACCGAATGTAATCTCACCAAAGCCGAGGCTAAGAAAGCGCTGGGCTTCAATCCCGATACACCCCTTGTGGTAAGCATTGGCGGAAGTCTCGGAGCTGCTACAATCAACGAGGCTATCGAAGCGGCTCTGCCGTTGCTGGCACGGAATGGTATCAATCTGTTTTGGCAAACGGGCAAGATATATGCTGACATAGCTATTCCGAAAGCCGAG
Source organism: Paramuribaculum sp. (assembly GCA_029058455.1). GTDB lineage: Bacteria > Bacteroidota > Bacteroidia > Bacteroidales > Muribaculaceae > Paramuribaculum. The sequence continues at coordinate 8,323 of JAIDXU010000168.1, read as the reverse complement.
CCCTATGTCAATGTCAAGGCAATGCCTTTTGTCAAGCAGATGGATGTGGCCTATCGTGCCGCCGATCTTGTTGTGTCACGCGCGGGTGCCGGTACGATAAGCGAACTTGAACTGCTCGGTGTGCCGACCATTCTGGTACCCTCGCCCAATGTAGCCGAAGATCACCAGCGGAAAAACGCCATGGCGCTCACAACCCGCGATGCCGCTCTGATGATTCTTGATGCCGAGGCTGTGGAGAAGCTTCCTGAGGCTATTGTCAAGACGGTGACCGACAAAGAACTGCTTGACAGGTTATCGACTAATGTGAAGCTTCTTGCCAAAAACAAGGCTGATGAAAAAATAGCACGTCTCGTGATAGAGCTTGCTAAAAACAATCAACTGAAAAAATGAACCAAGATTATAAAAACATATATTTTGTAGGTGCCGGCGGCATAGGCATGGCTGCTCTCGAACGCTATTTCCTGTCACAGGGCAAGCGGGTGGCCGGCTACGACCGCACGGCTACCGATCTCACGCGCGCTCTCCAGGCCGAGGGGGTGGATATTGTGATCGATAACGACTCTCCGGAGGCTATTCCTGAAGAGATGCGCTCTCCCGAAGATACGCTTGTAGTAATGACTCCGGCCGTGCCGTCATCACATCGCGCATTGCAATGGTTCCGCGACAAAGGGTTCAGAGTTGTGAAGCGTGCCGCGGCGCTCGGCGAGGCAACGAGAAACTCAAAAGCAATCTGCTTTTCGGGCACTCACGGCAAAACCACCACCTCGTCGATGGCTGCTCATATACTTCATAATTCACCCGAGGGATGTAACGCCTTTCTCGGAGGAGTGTTGAGAAACTACGGCACTAATTTTCTGCTCGATCCCAAATCAGAATTTTCAGTAGTCGAGGCTGATGAATATGACCGCTCGTTTCATCACCTTACCCCTTATGTGGCCGTCGTGACTTCAACCGACCCCGACCATCTCGATATTTATGGTGACGAGCAGGCCTATCTTGAAAGTTTCTCCCGCTTCACCGAACTGATACGTAAAGGTGGCGCATTGCTGATTCACACCGGCCTGAAATTCACCCCCCGACCTCAGGAGGGTGTGAGGGTCATGACCTATTCGCGGGATGAAGGTGACTTTCATGCCGCGAACATACGTCGCGGAGAGGGTAAGATAACCTATGACCTTGTCACTCCCTCGGGTGTGATCAGGAATATCACTCTCGGCGTGCCGGTTGAAATCAATATTGAAAACAGTATCGCGGCTCTCGGCGCGCTGTGGCTTGCCGGGTCGCTTGACCCGGATATAGCCCGCGAAGCGATGAGCAGCTTCATGGGCCCCAAACGCAGATTTGAGCTCAGGCTTCAGGAGGCCGATCATGTTATTATAGACGACTATGCCCATCATCCCGACGAATTGCTTGCGTCGATTCTTTCGGTCAAAGCCCTCTATCCCTCACGTCAGCTCACGGTGGCCTTTCAGCCTCATCTTTACTCGCGTACCCGCGATTTCGCTCCCGATTTCGCCCGCG
>JAIDXU010000168.1:0-6792 GCA_029058455.1 Paramuribaculum sp. | reverse complement strand
CGCGCTCTCTCATGCCGACCGGGTGATTATTCTCCCGATCTATCCGGCCCGCGAGCTTCCGATCGAGGGTGTGACTTCCGATCTGATTTTCGAGCGTGTCACCGCCCCTGTCAAAGTGTTGCTTTCTTCGGCCGATGAGTTGCCCGGATATGTCACCGCTCAGGGCTTCGAGCTGCTTCTCACCGTCGGTGCGGGCGACATCTGTAATCTCATTCCTGAAATTATCAACCTTCTCCGCAAATGACCAGGCAAAAAGTTATAATGCTTATCGGAGTAGTGGTGATGATAGCATATATAGTATGTGCGCTCACTATCACTGCCGCTACCGGTGACGACAGGCGGTGCGCAGGCTTGCAGATAGTGGTTAGCGACAGCGTGGATCACCGTTTTGTCACTGCCCGCGAACTTGCCCGCGAACTCGGCTCGCTGGCCGCCGATCTCAAAAACAAGCCGCTTTCTCAGGTCAATACCGATTCGATCGAGCAGGTGCTTTCAACCATCGACCGTATCGAGAGCTCACGCGCCATGATACTCACCGACGGGCGTGTGTTGCTCGAGGTGATACCTATGCAGCCGGTGGCGAGAGTGTTTGACAAATCGGGTCGTCATTCCTATTACATCAACCGCGAGGGTAAGCATATCACTGCCGTGGCCGGTTTTCATATCGATGTTCCGGTAATTCAGGCCGATTTCAAAGACTCGACATTTACAGCCGAAATGGTGCTCCCTCTGCTCGACTATCTCGACAGTCATCCGGTGTGGGGAAAATTCACCTCGATGATAAAGGTCGATTCACCTACCGACATGATTATAGTGCCGGTGATAAGAGGTCATGTGATTAATCTCGGTGACCTTTCCGATCTTGACTCCAAGTTCAATCGTCTCACCCGCATGTATCGCGAGGTGTTTCCCGTGAAAGGGTGGCAGACCTACGACACTCTGAGCCTGAAATGGGGCGGTCAGGTTGTAGCGACCCGAAGGGTGAAGCGCCTCCCCGAACCTCCCCGCATCGAGGAGATCGAGGAGGAGGTTGACCTTAACACCATGCTTGCCGATCTTCCCGAACAAGCTCCTTCACAAAACAGATAATAAACCTGCAAACTCTCATATATCCATGCAACAAGAAGTCAAACATATCGCTGCCATTGAAATTGGTAGTTCCAAGATAAGAGGCGCCATCGGCTCTGTTGATTCACAGGGCACTCTCACGGTGCTTGCCATAGAAGAAAAGCCGCTGATCGACGGAGTGCGCTACGGCGTGATCCGCAATGTAGAGAAAGTTGCCATAGCTGTCGATTCGATTCTTTCGACACTCGACGCCAATGTAGCTCCCCGGGCCATCGAGTCAGTCTATGTCTCGATAGGTGGCCGGTCGGTTCATTCGGCCGTGAGCAACGTTGACCGTCTGCTTCCCGACGAAATGGAAATTACCCGCCGCCTGCTCGACGAACTCAAGCTTGAGGCTCTTTCGCTTGCCCCCTCGGGTGTGGATGTGGTGAGCGCCGAGCCCCGCTCGTTTACTATCGACCGTGTGAATGTGGAGCATCCTGTGGGCGAATTCGGTCGCGATGTGTCGGCATGTTTCAACCTCATTCTTTGCAGCGACAAGATGCGCCGCAATCTCGAAAGGGTGCTTGTCGAGAAGCTGAGCCTTACAGTCAACGGTTATTATGTGAGAGCCGTGGCCGAGGCCGACTATGCCGTGAGCGCCAACGAAAAGAAGCTTGGCTGCATGTTTGTCGACTGCGGAGCCGAAACCACTACGGTGGCTATCTACCGTCAGGGCAATCTGCAATATCTCAACACAATTCCCATCGGCTCGCGCAACATTACCCGCGACATAATGAGTCTCAACTATCTTGAGGAGCAGGCCGAGGGTATCAAGCAGACCGGAGGCAATGCCCGTCCTCAGACCGGTGAAAAAAACATGATCAACGGCATGGATTTCTCGAATATCAATAAATATGTGAGTGCCCGTGCCTCGGAGATTATACTCAACATCAACGCACAGCTCAAGTATGCCGACCTGACTCCTCAGGAGCTTCCTGCCGGCATAATACTGGCCGGCGGCGGTGCCCGTCTGGGTGGATTCAGCGATCGTATGGAGGCGCTCACCAAGATGAGGGTGCGTCTGGCGTCAGGCACTCCCGGCACTGTGCGCATTGCCGACAGCCGTATTCCCGTCGACGAGATGTTTGACATCATCGCTCTCCTAAGCACTATCGCCGCCAACGATCCTGCCGAGTGTCTTTCGGCTATTCCCGTCAAGGAAGAACCGAAGCTCGAGACTATACCCGACGATACCGTTCAGGATGAGGTCAACTCCGAAGATGTGCCCGACACAGATGATACACCCAAAAAAGAGGGACGCGGAGGCTATTTCAAGCGATTCACCAGCAAGATTGTAAGCATCATGTCGGGACTCGACGACAAAGATCCCGATGATGACTTTGAAGACGACATGTGATTTATTTCCCCCTACTATCCAACAACCTCCACATCTTTTAGAAAACAATGGAACCTCTCAATATAGATTCGCTGGCCGATTCATTTAAAGTCAACGAAGAAATCACCAAAAATAAAAACATCATCAAGGTTATAGGCGTGGGAGGCGGCGGCAATAACGCCGTGGCTCACATGTATCGTCAGAACATCAAGGATGTATCGTTTGTGGTGCTCAACACCGACAAGCAGGCTCTTCTCAATTCTCCCGTGCCTGACAAAACAATGATCGGCACCGGCCTCGGCGCCGGCAACAAGCCCGAGAAAGCACGCGAGGCCGCCGAGAATGATATCGAGAAAATCCGCGCTATCTTCGACGACGATACCTGCATGGTATTTATCACCGCCGGCATGGGCGGCGGTACCGGCACCGGTGCCGCTCCTATCGTGGCGCGTGAGGCCAAGGCAAAAAATATCCTCACGGTGGGAATCGTAACCATACCGTTCAGATTTGAAGGCGACAAGAAGATTCTCAAGGCTCTTGACGGTGTTGACCGCATGGCCGAGCATGTCGATGCCCTGTTGGTGATCAACAACGAGCGTCTCACCGAGATCTACGGCGACCTCGATTTCCTCAACGCGTTCGGCAAGGCCGATGATACTCTCGCCGTGGCTGCAAGCTCGATTTCGGAGATTATCACCTCCGACGGCTATATGAACCTCGACTTCCACGACGTCGACACCACACTGCGCAACGGCGGCGCCGCCATCATATCCTCAGGTTTCGGCGAAGGTGAGAACCGTGTCACCAAAGCTATCGAAGACGCTCTCAACTCTCCGCTGCTCAAAAACCGCGATATAGAGACCTCAAAACGCCTTCTTTTCAATATCTATTATTCTACAAAGGCTGAGCAGGCATTCAAGATGAGCGAGGCTCAGGAGATAACCGACTTCGTGTCGAGAATCAATCCCGATGTCGATGTGATATGGGGTGTGTGCTTCGATGACTCGCTCGGCGAGAAGGTGAGAATCACTATCCTCGCGGCCGGATTTGATGTGACTATCCGTGAAGAGGAGGATGAGATTATACACATGGGTAACCGTCAGTCATCGCTCCCCGCCGCCGACAAAAAGTCGGGCGGTAAGATTGTGTTTGAAGGCGATCGCTCTAAACAGGCGGCCAAGACTTCGACAGCGGCTACCGGCGCTACCGGAAATCCCGACCGTGTAACCGATCTCTACGGCGACAAATATAATTATATTATTCTCGAGCCGTCGCAGATGGATAACGATATGGTGCTCGAGCAGCTCGAACGCACTCCTACCTATACCCGCACCCGTAAGGAGGCTGAAGTGCGCGCCCTGACCGCTGAGCCGGAGACTCCTCAGACTCCTGTTGCGGAAGCTGTGAAACCGGGCAATCAGATTTCTTTCTGATCTTTCGGTCCTCAAAATAGCGTCATGCCGACCGGATAATCAAAACTAATCGTTATCTTTGCATTTGAAATCCTCATTTTCTCCCCCTCAGGGGGGAGGAATGAAATAACCGAAATTCCTAAATCAATCATTAATACCATGACATTTAAGCATCTCTTGAAGGGAGCATTGGCCTCGGCCTTGCTGCTCAGTTGCCCGGTCGCTGCGATGGCTGCGCCCGAAAAACCTTTCACTGTGCCCGAAGTGCGCCAGTGGAAAGGCCTTGACGGTTCACTAACCCTTAACTCAGCTTCGCGCATCACCTATACATCAGACGCTGTGGCTGAAATAGCCAATGAGCTGGCCAAAGACTATAAGGCTATCACAGGCGTTGAACTGCAGGTAGTGAAAGGCAAAGCTTCAAAAGGTGATGTGTCGCTCGCGCTCAAAGCCGATAAGAAGCTCGGCACCGAGGGTTATTCAATCGACATCGACAACCGTGTTGCCGTGACAGCTCCGACCACCGAAGGTTTGCGCTGGGCCTCAAAGACTCTTCTTCAGCTTTGTGAAACCTCGCCCGAACTTCCCAAGGGCAAAATCACCGACTTTCCCCAATATGGTTTCCGCGGCTTTATGATCGATGCCGGCCGCAAGTATATTCCCCTCGATTATCTCTACAAGCTCGTTGACGTGATGGCCTATTATAAGATGAATGTGCTTCATGTTCATCTCAATGACAACGGCTTCAAATATTACTATGACGATGACTGGGATAAGACTCAGGCCGCTTTCCGCCTGGAGAGCGACACATATCCCGGCCTTGCCGCCCGCGACGGTTCATATACCAAAAATGAGTTCCGCGATTTCCAGAAATATGCGCTGTCGAAAGGTGTGGAGATCGTTCCCGAAATCGACTTCCCGGCTCATACCCTTGCGTTTACCCGCTACATGCCCGAAATCATGTCGACCGACGGAGTGAACGGTGGCGATCACCTCAATCTCGACGCTCCCGAAACATACGAGTTCCTCGACAATCTTCTCAAGGAATATCTCGAGGGTCCCGATCCGGTGTTTGTGAGCAAGCGTTTCCATATCGGTACCGATGAGTATCAGGGTGACTCGATAACCATGGAGAAATTCCGCGCATTTACCGACCGATATATCAAATATACCAAGCAGTTTGGCAAAACTCCTCTTATCTGGGGTTCGCTCACACATGCCAAGGGTCAGACTCCCGTCGAGACCGACGGTGTGCTGATGTATCTTTGGAGCAACGGCTATGCCAATCCTGAAGATATGCTCAACCTCGGTTATGACGTAGTTTCGATTCCCGACGGATATGTATATATCGTGCCCGCCGCCGGCTACTACTATGACTATCTTAACACCGAGATGCTCTACAACAACTGGACTCCGGCTCAGATAGGTAACAAGAATGTGGGCGACGACAATCCCCAGCTCAAAGGCGGTATGTTTGCCGTGTGGAACGACCATCCCAACAACGGTATCACCGTTAAGGATGTGCACCACCGCATTATGCACGCTCTCCCCACTATGGCTGCCAAGACCTGGGACGGCAAGGATGTGACCGTGGCATATGAAGATTTTGCCCGCAAGAGCAGCAATCTCAGCGAAGCTCCCGGCGTGAACTATCTCGGCCGTCAGGGCAATGAGCCCGGCGTGGTGCTCGAGTTGGCAACCGTTACTCCCGGCATGGAACTTCCCATCGAGGAAATCGGCTATGACTATACCGTTGATTTCGATATCGAAGGCGCCGACGAGGCTCCCGGCACAGTGCTCTTTGAAAGCCCCGCCGCCACTTTCTGGCTCTCCGATCCCATTGGCGAGACAATGGCTTTCAGCCGCGAAGGTCACCTCAACAACTTCCGTCACGATGTGCGCAAGGGTGAGAAAAACCATGTCACCATTACCGGCGACAATCAGGGCACTCAGCTCTATGTCAACGGCAAGCTTGTCGATAACATGTCGCGCCGCTGGATGAGATTCGGTAACAGCGACCGCAAGATGGCTCAGGTGAGAACTCTCGTGTTCCCCCTCGCCAAAGCAGGTAAGTTTAACAGCCGCATCTCCAATCTCAAGGTGCGCAACTATAAGGAAGCTCCCGCTAAGTAATATCTGATTAAGAATACCGTAATTCACCGGTTTCGTCGGCAAAAGCGACGGAGCCGGTGATTTTTTTGCGACAGATTTCAGAGCCGGCAATCAAACTTTAGGGGGGCGTGGAATGTTAACTATGTAATAAATGATTCTTTTTACCCCGTAATGATATGAAAACTCTTATACTGCTTCGTCATGGTCAAAGCCAGTGGAATCTTGAAAACCGTTTTACAGGATGGACCGATGTGCCTCTGTCGCCTCAGGGCAGGGAGGAAGCCCGTCTTGCGGGCCTGAAAATCAAGGAAGCAGGTCTTAAACCTCAATATTATTTCACTTCGCGTCTCAGGCGAGCCATCCACACGCTTCAGATCGCGGCCGAGGCTATGGAAAGAGACTGGGTGCCGGTGGTTAAAGACTGGCATCTCAACGAGCGTCATTATGGCGCGCTTCAAGGTCTCAACAAGGCCGAGACTGCCAAGAAATATGGCGAGGAGCAGGTGCATACATGGCGCCGCAGCTTTGATGTATTGCCGCCGCTTCTCACTCCCGACGATCCGCGCGCTCCGGTCAATGATCCCGTTTATGCCGATCTGCCCGCCGATTCGCTCCCTTTGGCTGAATCGCTCCGCGACACTATCACGAGGGTCGAGGCCTGTTGGAGCGAGCTGATTGCTCCCGCCCTCAATCTCCACGACACGGTGCTTGTGGCCGCTCATGGCAACTCATTGCGCGGTCTTGAAAAGATGTTGCTTCATCTCACAGCCGACGAAGTTGTGAATCTTGAGATTCCAACCGGTTCGCCATGTGTCTTTACCC
>JAIDXU010000167.1 GCA_029058455.1 Paramuribaculum sp. | reverse complement strand
GTCTCCAAGATAGATTTCATAATATAGCTGACCGTATTGCGGCATGAAAAACGCCCCGGCCATCGGCATAAAGGCCTGATAGGAAAGAGTAAGGTTGAGTTTGCGGAAATTGATCGGCATCGACACTGAGGCGGCGGCGGCAACCGAAGCGGCGGCTTGGGCGGCAACCGGATTGTTTGAGTTAGCGGCACGATAGGCAGCTCCCGCACTCAGTTCCAAACCGGGACCTGCGCCGATCTCAATTCCATAAGGGAGATAAAAGCGATATTGTCCTGAAAATTCGCCGTTGAGCAACGCCTGCCACATAGCTCCCGACGAGGTATGAACTGTGTGAGTGTTACTCAGCGAGATATCAATATCCATCACACCTTTCCATCTTCGGGGATTGCTCCTGAGAGCCTGTTGGCGCGATACGGCAACCATCGTGTTGAAACCTGATGTTTCTACAGGCGAAAGATATGTATGTGTAAGGCGAGCTGAACCGACTCCGACCATCACGGTTGCTGTGACAGGTCGCAGGGGTCGGTCAGATTTTATTGTCACCGAGTCGTTCTGAGCGCGAGCCGACAGCACTGCCGCCAAAATAACCGCAACAACCGAGAGCAATCTGATCTTAGCCATATCAGTCGAATATACGCTGTTGGCCGGTAATTTCATCTCTCACCTCGTCGTCAGAGCGGTTTTCAATCTCGTTGTCCTCCACATCGGGGGTGTCGTCGGTAGTAGAGATTTCCACCGCTTCATCCTCCACATCCAGAGGCTCGATTTCAGCGATAGATTGATAGGTCATGTTGGTGAGTCGTTTACCCTTTGCACGGAATGATTTTTCCGCTACAAACTCTTGTGACACGATTATCAGAGGTTCGCGGGGAACTCCTCCTTCAGGAGCGGGGAACTCAATCTCAAATCTCGCACCCGGCTTATCGCTCAAAATCATGAGACAGCTGTCGGGATTTTCTCCGATAAACGACTGTTTGCGGCCTGTGGGCTCAAAAGCAAATCTTTTGAGATAGGGGAAACCCTGGTCGGCATCATAAAGCACGGCAGTCCATACATGACCGGGGCGGAATTTCTCAATGCGGAGTATATTATCCTCATAGTGGTTTGCAGCATCAAAGGTCGAAGTATAATATTCGCCGTTTTTGAGCACCACGAGCACCAGATCCTGAGGTCCGAACTCACCCAACTCAATGCCTCGGCCGTCATAATTCAGGCGCAGCACATCAGGGTCGAACCACACCATTCTGCCACCCAGAGTCGAGCGGCCCCGCTCTTTGAGCGAGAAACGATGAACTTCGTTTTTAGTCACTATATTACCGCGCGCCGTGCGGCCTTTAATCGACAGGTCGGCAAAATCTACATCAAACTGCAGTGTCTTTAGACGCGCCTTTGGCTTGAGGGTCACTCTCACCACTTCAGCCTCACCGTTGGGATTGACCGTGAAATAGGCCACACGCGAACCGGGAGTACCCATTGTAAGGTCATATTCCTTGTCGCGGGTCACACCGGTGATATTAAAGCGCTTCATATAGAAGATGCCGCCACGGCCATCCTGATAGATAGCGTTATAGATAGTGCGCACATCACCACGCTTAAACAGACCTACATGCAGCACATTCTTGCCGATAAAGAGCTTATCGGCAACCTTCACTACCTTATAACGGCCGTCGCGATAGAAGATAATAACATCGTCGATTGTTGAGCACTGGAACAGATATTCATCTTTTTTGAGCGATGTGCCTATAAATCCCTCCTCGCGGTTGATATAAAGCTTCTCATTGGCCTCGGCCACCGAAGTAGCTTCGATCGAATCGAAGTTTCTTATCACGGTGCGACGGGCCATATTCCCGCCATATTCATTCTTGATTTTCTCAAACCACTCGATTGTAAACTGAGTGAGATTATCAAGATTTTTATTGAGCTGATCTATGCGGTCAAGGCAGTCGGCTATTATCTTCTCAGCCTTGTCGGAACTGAAACGGTGAATACGTTTCATAGGTATTTCTTCAAGACGCTTGAGATCATCATCGGTGATTGGCCTTGAAAGCTTTTCAAGCCACGGCTCAAAACGTTTGCGAAGATGCAGGAATATAGCTTCGGTCGACTCCCCTCGCTCATATTCCTCATCCTTATAAAATCTTTCCTCGATAAAGATCTTTTCGAGCGACGCGAAAAACAGCGATTCGGTCACTTCATCACGCTCAATCTCCAGCTCCCTGCGCAACAGATAGCGTGTGCGGGCGGCCTACCGACGCAACACATCGCTCACGCCAATGAAATGAGGCTTATCGTCATATATCACGCAACAATTGGGCGAGATAGGCAATTCGCAGTCGGTAAAAGCATAGAGCGCATCAATGGTCTTGTCGCTCGATGTTCCGGGCTGAAGATGAACCAATATATTGGCCGTATCGGCGGTATTGTCATCCACCTTACGTATCTTGATTTTACCTTTTTCGTAAGCCTTTACGATAGAATCGATAAGGCTTTCGGTGGTCATGCCATAAGGAATCTCGGTAATGGCAAGAGTCTTGGGATCAATTTTATCGATTTTGGCCCTGACCCTGATTTTACCTCCACGGCGACCGTCGTTATAACGCGACACATCCACAAATCCACCTGTGGCGAAGTCGGGATACAGAGCAAATTCCTCACCTTTGAGATAGGCCACGGCAGCGTCGATTATCTCATTGAAATTATGAGGCATGATAAGCGACGACAATCCGGCGGCAATACCTCCCACACCCTGACTCAGAAGCAGAGGGAATTTCGACGGAAGAGTCACAGGCTCTTTCTTTCGGCCGTCATAACTCATGCTCCATTTGGTGATTTTGGGGTTGAACAACGTTTCGAGAGCGAAACGGCTCAGACGTGCCTCGATATAACGGCCTGCGGCTGCCGAGGCTCCCGTGAGAGTATTACCCCAGTTACCTTGAGTCTCAACCAACAGCTCTTTCTGACCGAGCTGCACCAGAGCGCCATAAATCGAAGCATCGCCATGGGGATGATACTGCATTGTGTTACCCACGATATTGGCGACTTTGTTAAAACGCCCGTCATCCAAAGTTTTCATGGAGTGAAGTATGCGTCTCTGCACAGGCTTCAGGCCATCATCAATATGGGGAATGGCTCGGTCGAGAATGGTATATGAAGCATAGTCGAGATACCAGCTCTGATAAATGACTCTGAGCTGTTGTCGCGCACCCGAATCGTTGAGATCGACAA
>JAIDXU010000166.1 GCA_029058455.1 Paramuribaculum sp. | reverse complement strand
GTAATTATCCGGTTGCAAAATTACTATGGTTTTTCTCCACACGAAATACCCGAAATTTATGATTTTCGGGCTCGTTTAAGGCTCAACCTCTACCCAAAAGTAATTATTGAGCGAGGTTTTCGGCGTTTCGAAGTGCTGAGAAATGATAATTTGGCCTAAATTTGCAACCAAAATTCACCCGCAAGCTTATCCAGTTTATGACCGCTGACTATAAGTCGATAATCAATCATATCTATGAGGAGGTGGGGCACATGCCTCTCAAAGGTGCCGTGGCCGACTATATTCCCGCATTGGCCGAGGTCGATCCCTCGCAATATGGCATTGCCATAGCCACTACCTCGGGCGAAAGCTACGGGGTGGGCGACTGTTTCACCAAATTCTCGATACAGAGCATTTCAAAGGTGTTTACCCTCGCTATGGTGGTGAGACATCTCGGTCACACTCTTTGGGAATCGGTGGGTCGCGAACCTTCGGGCTCGCCGTTTAACTCTCTTGTGCAACTCGAGTATGAGCATGGCATTCCCCGCAATCCTCTTATCAACGCCGGGGCATTGGTCGTAACCGACAGGCTGATGAATCTTTACAGGCAGCCTAAAGAGGAGATACTCAATTTCATCAGGGATATGAGCGGTTGCGATGACATATATTTTGACCACAGGGTGGCGAGAAGCGAGCTGTCGCACGGGGCGCGCAACATCGCTTTGGCAAGTTTCATGAAGAGCTTTGGCAATATCGACAACGAGGTCGACGGACTGATAGATGTATATTGCCATCAGTGTTCGGTGGCCATGAGTTGCATGGAGCTTGCCAAAAGTTTTCTTTTTCTTGCCAATAGGGGCGTGAATCCGGTCAGCGGCGAAAGAATACTCAGCATTAGCCGCTCGAAACGTCTTGGCGCGATAATGCTCACATGCGGCTTCTATGACGAGAGCGGCGATTTCGCCTTCAGGGTTGGATTGCCGGGCAAGAGCGGCGTGGGTGGCGGCATTGTGGCCATCATACCCGGCGAGGCGGCTATTGCGGTGTGGAGCCCGGCATTAAACAGCTACGGCAACTCAATCCGCGGCATTGAGACTCTCGAACGGTTTACAACCCTGCTCGGAATCTCGATTTTCTGAGCCTAAGGAATCTGTTTATAATATCTCTGACTCGCTCACGGCGGCTATCCTCACACCGCCGCCGGTGTAGACAAACTTCACCATCTTTAACGCCGCCAATCTCACTACCGCGGCTTCGGCAGTGAGGCGCGAGGTGTGGCCCTGTTCCATTATCATTTCAACCGACATAGGTTTGTTGCTTTCGAGCAGGGTCAGAATCGTTCTTTCGGCTTGGGAAAGAGTAAGCAATATGCCGTTGTTGTCGCGGGCGAGCTGCCATGATTTCACCATAAGAGGCGACGCCACGATATTTTCGTCGGCCACGCGGTAGTATGCGCGCCAACGGCCGTCGGGCTCTCGGGCCTGTACGGGTCGTTCGGCAATTTCGGGTATCACGGCACGTATCACCGTCAGTCCCCCTTCAACTCTGAAAGCGGTAAACTCGAGCGTAACCTCCGGGCGGCAGTAGAGTGAGGCCGCTTGTTCAACCACAAAAATATCCTCCTCGTTTCTCACGCCGGCAACCACCCCGTTATCTTTTATGCCGATGAGCAGCCGGCCACCTTTGTTGTTGGCAAAGGCGGAAATCGAGCGGGCTATCTTCGAGGGGTCACTGATCGAGAACTTGAAGTCCTGACACTCATGCTCGCCCTGACTTATGAGGTCGGCGATATAATATGTGCCCCTTATAGGTCGGAGGTCTTTCACTCTTAATGGTATAAATCAGTCGGGATAGTTGAGATTTTCAGGTTTGGGGTCGGTGAGAATCTCGTCAAGATAGGTCTTCGCCGCTTTTTTCGCGCCCTCGAGATTCATATAGCTGTAGTTGCCGCAGTCGCGTGGTGTGGCTCCGGGCACCTCACCCTCATATCCGGCGATAAATGAAAATGTGTCTCTCATCAGGGCAACAACCTCATTTATATCAGGCTCGCCGGCCAGAATGAGATAGTTGCCGGTACAGCACCCCATCGGGCCCCAATAGATTACTCTCGGCGATATATCCTCGCGGTTACGCAGATAGGTGGCGGCGAGATGTTCTATTGTGTGAAGCACATCTCCGGCAAGGGGAGCCATGCGGTTGGGCTCGGTCATGCGGATATCGTAGGTGGTGATTTTTTCGTTTGAGGGAAGGGTGTCGACACGCGACACATACACTCCTCTCAGCAACCGCAGATGGTCAACGGTAAAGCTTGCGATTTTTTTCATTGTGGGTGCGATGATATCAGATGGCGTTGAGTTCGGCGATTATGCTGCGGAGCATTTCAAAGGTGTGTTGCGGAGCCTGCTCCCAGAAGTCATTATATTGTGATATATTTTCATCGGCTCCGGGGGTGTCGCTCACCACACGCAGACAGAAATAGGGCACTCCCTTGCGATAGCACACCTGAGCTATCGCTCCGCTCTCCATCTCGACGGCGAGCACATCGGGAAAGCGCTCCTTTATGACCTTGACCTCATCGGGCGAGCTGACAAAAAAGTCACCCGAGCATATCAGGCCGTGATGCACGCAATTACTCTCGGTAAGAGCCGGAATAGTGGTGACGCGGCTGTCGGACGTGAAGAATTTAGGGAATCCGGCAGCCTGACCCCATTCGGTGCCGGGTCCGCACCACACATCGTGAAAGGCAACTCTGTCGGCCACAACGATGTCAAGTATTCCGGCTCCCGCTCCTGTTCCGCCGGCCACGCCGGTGCTGATAACCAGATCAGGCTGAAAACTGTCGATGAGGGTTATTGTGGCGAGGGCTGCGTTGACCTTGCCTATGCCGCTTTTCATGGCGATTATCTCGGTGTTGTTCGACACTCCGGTGTGGAACGCATATCCGTCGATTTCCACACATTTACGGTCGGAGAGCATTGGAAGAAGCAGATTAAGCTCCTTTTCCATGGCCACGATTATGGCGATTTTCTTAAATGTCATAGTGAGCTGAGTGTTGTTTTCTTCCACAAAATTACAATTTTTTTTCGCTTTGTTTCCCCTCTCACTATATTATTAAGTATTTTTGCAGAATCAACGGCGCAATCCCGCGCCTCATCTCTATCACATTTTTCGACTATGACTACAAGAAACCTCATGCGTCTGCTGCTGGTAATGGTTGCGGCGCTTACATCTCCGATAATCCGGGGTGCCGCTCCCGCCGCTACGGTCGACACCATCACTATTTCGAGCGCCCTTCTGCCTCAACCCATGAAAATCACTGTTGCGGCGCCTTGCGAGGTGCCCGCCGAAGGTTGCCCCACTCTCTACTTGCTCAACGGTCATGGCGGCGATTACCGCAATTGGCCTAAGATACTCCCTGTCGATTCGATAGCCGCCCACTATGGCATGGTGATAGTATGTCCCTCGGGCATGAACAGTTGGTATTGGGATTCTCCCGCCGACTCAACTATGAGAATGGAGAGCTTCATCACCAATGAGCTTGTAGCCGCCATCGACTCCCTCTATCCCACACGCCCGCAGCGCGAATACCGTGCAGTGACAGGTCTCAGTATGGGTGGTCACGGAGCGCTGTGGCTTGCCCTCAATCATCCCGACCTTTTCGGCTCGGCCGGTTCTACCTCGGGAGGTGTGGATATACGCCCCTTCCCCAAGAGCTGGAACATGGCCCGCTATCTCGGTGAGCGCGACGAGAATCCCGAGGTATGGAACAATCACACTGTGACCAACTTTGTGGATAAACTTGCCGCCGCCAACCTCAACATCATAATCGACTGCGGTTATGACGACTTCTTCTATGAGGTGAACTGCGAGCTCGACCGTAAGCTCAACGAGGCCAAGATTCCCCACGCATTTATCACCGGCCCCGGCGGTCACACTTTTGCTTACTGGCAGAAGTCAATCTATCCTCAGCTCGACTTCTTCGCCCGCAAATTCGGCATAATGAAATGATAATTACATAAACCTTCATAACCAGTTTTTTACTATGTTATCAACAAAACTTCATGAGGCGCTATGCGCCCAGATCAATGCCGAATTCTGGTCGGCATATCTCTATTTGTCAATGGCTCTCGATGCCGAGGCCAAAGGTCTCAAAGGTGTGGCCAATTGGTTTCATGTTCAGTTTCAGGAAGAGCAGGCTCATGCCCGTATTCTCATCAACTATGTGATTTCGAGAGATGCCCGCGTTGATCTTCGCCCCATTGAAGCCGTGCGCACCGAATGGACTTCACCCCTCGAAATGTTTGCCGACACTCTCGCTCACGAGCGCAAGGTAACCGAGATGATCAACAATCTCGCCGCCATTGCCCGCGAGGATAATGATTTCGCTTCTCAGAACACACTCGTATGGTTTGTTAACGAGCAGGTTGAGGAAGAGAGCAACGCCCGCGACATGATAGCCGCATTCGATGCCGTGGAGGGTAACAAATTCGGTCTCTATATGCTCGATAAGGAACTTGCCTCACGCACCTATGTAGCTCCCTCTCCCCTCGCTTCCGCCGAATAAATCCCCCATTTTTTTTAATAAACAATCAGCTCTATCCGACCTCTTGGGTCAATAGGGCTGATTGTTTTTTATTATCGGGAGAACTTTTTGAAAGGAAGGCATGTTTTAATTTCAAACACACCCACCACACCGACCCGTTTTTTGAGCCGGCGATTGATGAAAACCTTTGTTTTAACTATTTGCTATGAGTAGTATTGCCTGCCAAAAAAACGATAGCTCCCTGCCACGGCGCCAATTCTGGTTCCGTTTCTGCTTCACGGCTCTGCTGTGGATCATGGCCGCCATGGGAAGCGAGGTCTTTGGCCAACATGCCGAGGAGCGTATTGACTCGACTGCTGAATATGGTAGTCCTATTCTTACCACTGTAATCTATCAGGAAACGGTCTACACACCCGCCGCGCCCTCGCGTCCCCTTTATATGAATCTCAAGTCAAATCTTATTTATGATGCGCTGGCCCTTCCGTCGGTCGGTGCAGAGTTCTATGTAGGTAAAAACTGGTCGGTGGGTATCAACTGGACATACGGATGGTGGTCGAAAAACAACCGTCACCGCTATTGGCGCGCCTATGGCGGCGATCTCAACGTGCGCCGTTGGTTTGGCCGTCAGGCTGATGAAAAACCGCTCACAGGTCATCATATCGGTGCCTATGGCGGAGTGGTAACCTACGACTTCGAGTTCGGTGGCAAAGGCTATATGGGCGGTCTGCCTCACAAAACGCTCTGGAGCCGCTGCAATTATCTGTGTGGCATAGAATATGGCTACACCCTTCCGGTGAGCCGCCGAATAAATTTCGACTTTACTATCGGCGTAGGTTATCTCGGAGGCGAGTATCTTGAATATACACCGCAGGATAATCACTATGTGTGGCAGGCCACGAAGCGTTTTCACTGGTTTGGTCCCACCAAGGCCGAAATTTCACTGGTGTGGCTGATCGGCAATGATAATTATAACCGGAAAGGAGGCCTGAAATGAGAACTTCAGTAATTTTTCAACTGCTGACCGCGGCTCTGGCCCTGACTCTCGGCTCGTGTGAGCATAAGGAATTGTGCTATGACCACTCGGTGCGCCGGAATGTTTATGTCGAATTTGACTGGAGCAAGGCTCCCGATGCTGATCCGGCGTCGATGCTCGTTTACTTCTTTCCAACCTCAGGCGATGCTCTCGCCTATACCTTTACCGGTCGTTCGGGCGGCCAAATAGCTCTCCCTTTGGGCAGATATTGCGCCCTGACCATCAACGGCGATATGAGTGAGAGAATGAACACGCGCCACACTGAGGATCCCGATATTTTTGAAGTGTTTACCAAAGACGCCACACAGCTCTCGGGCGGCGGATTTGACGCCCGTCTGTTGCCTCGTGCCTCAGGTGAGGAGAGCGAGCGCATGGCTCTGACTCCCGATATGATATGGAGCATTCGCAACGACTCAATAGAGATGCGCGATGACGACGAAGGCGATAAATATATAATCTTTATGCCCGAGGAGGCGGTATGCCACTACACGGTCGACATACTCGATGTGAAAAACCTCGATTATCTTCACGGCGCTTCGGTCGACGCTACTATCTCGGGCATGGCCGAGGGCTATCTCAACGGTCACGGCAACGCTACCGACAACACTGTGACAATGCCTTTCACTCTCAAACCCTCCACCGGGAATGAGTCGCTCCACAGCGAATTTCTCACCTTCGGAGAGTGTAACACTAACAAGGTTTCCCACCGCATTACGGTTTATCTGCGCCTTACCGACGGCACCAAATGGTATCACACCTTTGATGTGACCGATCAGGTTGCCGACGCTCCCGATCCCCGTCATGTCAATATAGTGATAAGAGGGCTTGAATTGCCTCAGCCTGTTTCGGGCGGAGGAGGTTTTATCCCCGACGTCAACAAATGGAATGATATAGAAATCAATCTGCCGATGTGGCAATAATCCGATATAACTTTATAAACACACTTAAAATATTTACCACTATGAAACTCACCAAAATTTCTCTGATGGCTTTAGGTCTTTCAGCCTTGACTCTCGCCTCATGTTCAGAAGATGAACCGGTTGCCGTTAACCGCGGACGTGCCATTGACTTCCGTTCCGTAATCGATTCGCGTGCCACCGAAGTTACCAACGCCAACCTTACCGACATCTATGCCGCCGCCTTTTTGGGCGAACAGGAGTTCTTCCCTGTGATGCAGTTCGGCAAGGGAAGTGACGGCTTCTTTACCTCGGCAACCGAATATTATTGGCCCGGAGATAACAGCGAACTGACTTTCTATGCCTATGCTCCTGAAAATCCCGGTGCTACCGTAACAATCACTCCCGATGAAAAGAGCATGAAAGACTTTTCGCCGGCAGCAGAAATTGGTGATCAGATTGACTTTGTGACCGCCACCGCCACAGGCACCAAACAGGCTAACGAAACAGCCGGTGTGCCTCTCACATTCAATCACCAGCTGGTGCAGATCGAAGTGCGCGCCAAGACCGACAACGATGTCTATACCTTTAATGTCAGCGGTGTGAGAATCGGTCAGCCCGTGTCGAAAGGCTCTTATGATTTTGTAACCTCCGACTGGACTCTCGCTACCGACAAGGCTATCTATACCGATACCTACGATCAGCCTGTAACTCTTGGTCCTGACGCCGTGACAGTGATGGGCAACGGTGGTAACGCCATCATTCTTCCTCAGCAGCTTACCGCCTGGGATCCTCAGAATGATCCGTCGAACAGTGCCAAAGGCGCATATCTGTCAATCAAGCTTCAGATCGCTACTGCCGAAACAGGTGTGCAGGTTTATCCCTTCCCCTCAAACGGTCAGTGTCAGTGGGCTGCAATTCCTATCGATACCAACTGGGAAGCCGGCAAGAAATATATCTATACTCTTGACCTGACCCACGGTGCCGGTTATGTAGATCCTAACGATCCTATCCCCGGTAATCCTGTGCTCGGCGGCCCGATTAAATTTACCGTCGATGTAGTTGACTGGGTTGATACTTATGTTGATTTACCCGCAGTTACAAAGTAATAATATAATCTTTTAACGACTTACAATCAGTCGAGGCTGCCGGGGGTTTGATGTTCCCCCGGCAGTCACCAAATCGGCGGATTCTCCGCCAAAATTCATAACGCTATGGCTACTTCACGTTTCATCTCCAATATGTTGCCGGCAACGGTTATCTGTATTTCAGCCGCTTTGGCGGCCTGTAGCGATGATTTCGCAGACTCGCTCCACGAGTCAGGCCGCACAGTCACTTTTGATGTGGCGGCCAACGACAGCTTCAGCCGGTCGGGTCGCGGTGTAGGGCAGCTCTCTACAGTGACCTTGCGCTCGGGCAGCACTCAGCTCTATCTCATTCCCGAGGTTCAGGCCACGGCCGAGGGAGAGATGAAACCGGAGTCACGCGGAGGGCAGGTTTCCAAGTCGACCATCGCTTCATTCGGCGTATATGCCGCAGTGAGCGGGAGCGACGAGACTGACTATTATATGGATAACGTTGAGGTTACAAAGGCCAATTCGTGGCGCCCGGCGAGTGAGTATCTATGGCCGGGTAGCGGCTCGCTTCATCTTAATGCCTATTCTCCCTATTGTGCCGCGCCCGAAGGGGGAATTGTATCGCTTCCCTCATCTAATCCCGGCGATAGCCCGGTTATAGCCTACCGTGTGCCTGACGATGTGACCTCACAGTGCGATCTGATGTGGTCAACGCCCAAGGATGCGTCAATATCTCCCTGCCTCATGACCTTTAATCATGCATTGGCAGCGGTGAGATTTATTGCCGGCGACGGCATGACTCCCTGCACGGTGAAGAGTATCACTATCTCGGGTGTGGCTCAAAGCGGCAATCTCGATATTGAAACCGGTCGATGGAGCGACATTGAGGGAAGCGGCGAATTTACCGCTACACTCAACACAGTTCTTAGTGCCGGTGATGACGGGAATGTGGCCGAAGAAACCGCTATAACCGACGACGAACATACTTTCATGCTGCTGCCTGAGGATCTCGGCGACAATGTTTCGGTTACAATCGTAATTGATATCAACGGCAACGAAAGCGAGTTTACCGCTTCGCTTGGAGGTCAGAGCTGGGAGGCAGGCAATACCTACACCTATCGCCTGTCAGCCAATCCCGAAGTTGACCGGTTTATCCTTACTGTCGAGAGTCCGCTGTCGTTTAACTACACCGGAGGCACAAAAAGCTATAACATTACCAGCCGACATGAGAAAATGGTCAACGGGCAGCTTGTCACCGAGGAAGTGCCGTGGATAGCCGAGTATGTCGACGCCTCGGGCAATGTGATCGACACTCCCGCATGGATAGCCGCTCTGCCCGTTGAGGGCAACGGAAGCATGGAGTGTGTGGCTACGACCCGCATGGTTGAGCCTGACTTCGTGAGCATGAGTGAGGCAACCCGCCGATTGCGTCAGAATAGCGCCGTTGGCTCGGAAAGCTCACCTTATAATTTGTCAAACTCAACAGGTGCCCCCTCGGTAGAGAATACCGCCAACTGCTATGTCATCAATGCCCCCGGCTTCTACAGTCTGCCGCTGGTGTATGGCAATGCTATTAAAAACGGCGCCGATAATACCCGTGCCTATCAGCCGACCCGCTCCCGCGCTCCATTTATGAATCATCTCGGCGACCGTATCAAGCACCCCTATATCTATGAGAATACGGGCTGCACGAATCCTCGTGACGCTGTGTTGGTATGGGAGGGCCGCCTTAATCTGGTGCGCGACGTGCGCCTGTCGGATGATGGTCACAGTATTCTGTTTGATATTCCTGCCGCCTCTATAAGACAGGGCAACGCAGTTGTGGCCGTGCGCGACCAATCGGGTGAAATAATGTGGAGCTGGCACCTTTGGGTCACCGACTATGTGCCGGGCGAAAATCTCCATTCAATGAGCTATAACGGCACTACATTCACTATGATGCCTCTCAACCTCGGTCAGATAAGCGGCGGTGACGAAACCGATTTCGCTTCAAGCTCGGTATTGGTGCGCTTAACCCAGAAGCCTGTCGACGGTTCGCAGGGCAACTCCATGCTACTTACTGTCGAGCAGGTCGGTAAACATGTCATTACCCCCGATTGCCACAGCTTCTATCAGTGGGGACGTAAGGACCCGATGATTTCAGGTATTAAGGAATGGTATTATGCCGATCACACCGAAATCACTGAAATCGATACTCAGTTTGTCGAGACTTCCTCGGGTGATGCCGTGAGCGACAAGCTTGAGGCGGAGATGATCAAGACTCCCCAGATTTTCAGGATTCTCGCCATGAGCGGAAATCCCCGCTTCACCTATAACAACCATTGGAATACAGGCACCGACTCTCATCCTGTAAAGACCGTCTATGACCCCTGTCCGGCAGGATTTATGGTTCCGGGATCATATTTCATGGCATTCCGCGATGTGCCCGACAATAGTTTCAGTTTTGTGCCCTATTCAGGCTATGCCAATCCCGCTTCGTTTATATTCTCAGATACCGCCGACGGTTCCTCAATATCTTTCCCGGCGCTCGGCTATCGTTCGGGCAAGAGCGGTAGGGAAACCGTGACAAATAATGGCGCCAATATGACCGAGCTGTGGACCTCACATGCCAACCGCACAGAAGCCGCCGCGCTCGTGCTTATCAATGACACTCCCGTGAGTCACAAGCTTCCCGACGAGGCGCGTATCGAGGCTTTCGGTATCCGTCCCGTAGCCGAATGATCGGCAAGGTAAACGTAGATATAAATTGCCTGAAAAGGAAAAGCGATTGGTTAATGCTTGTTAAAACCGGCAGATAGGAGGTTGAGAGTTTTGGCATGTTATAATCCTAAGCGCTAATAAGGTAGGCGCGCATAAGTCTCAATCGGCCTGAAAATCGGGTTGTTGCGGATGTTATTAAAAAGAGTAACTTTGCAGATATAATCGGCTTTACCATCCCCGTGAGTAAGCCCATAACCATTATTCTGCCCGCCAATGCCTACCCGACATGATGCCCCTAAATATATGACAGCCGATGAGGCCGTGAAGCTCGTGAAGAGCGGTGACCATGTGTTTGTGCAGGGCAGCTGTTCTTTGCCCGAGGCTCTTATCGCGGCCTTGGCGCGCAGGGGCAACGAGTTGCGGGGAGTGATTCTCTATAATGCTCTTGCTCTCGGTCGGCGCGTGTCGCCGCTTTGCAATCCCCGATACAAGGATTCGTTTCTCATCGACAGCTTCTTTGTGTCGAATGCTGTGAGAGGATGGGTTAACGATGGCTTTGCCACCACCACGCCGAGATTTCTCGGTCAGGTGCCGCAACTTTTCCGCGACGGCACCATTCGGCTCGACGTGGCGTTTATCAACTGTTCGCTTCCTGACGAAAACGGTTATGTGAGCTATGGCATTTCGGCTGATGTAACTCCGGCAGCCGTGGAGTGTGCCCGTATAATAGTGGCGCAGATCAACCCTTTGATTCCGTTCTCCTATGGTGACGCATTGATTCATGTGTCGAAGCTCGACGCAATGGTCGAGGTTCATGATCCTCTTGCCGAGGTGAAAATTGATCCTCCTACCGAAAAGGTTGAGCGGATAGGTCAGCTTGTGGCCGATCTGATTCCCGACGGAGCGACTTTGCAGATTGGAGTCGGCGATATTCCCAACTCGGTGCTTGGCGCGTTGGCCGGTCACCGTCATTTGGGTGTCCACACCGAAGCTTTGACCGACGGCATGGTGCCCTTGATAGAGTCGGGAGTGATAGACAACAGTCTCAAGAAAGTTGAGCCGGGCCGCTCGGTAGCTACTCTGGCACTCGGCACCCGACGTCTCTATGACTTTATGGACCGCAACGAGAGTCTGCTGATGAAAGATGTGGAATGGGTCAACGATCCGTTTATAATTTCACGCAACGACAATGTTACGGCCATCAACTCGTGTATAGAAATCGATCTTACAGGTCAGATATGCGCCGATTCGATAGGCACACGCATCTATTCGGGCGTTGGTGGCCAGCATGACTTTGTTTATGGCGCTTCGCGAAGCCGCAACGGTCAGGCGATTCATGCCATGCTTTCGACCACCTCAAGCGGTAAGAATAAAATCAAGCCGGTGTTGAGCAGTGGAGCGGGAGTGGTTACAACCCGTTTTCAGACTCATTGGGTAGTGACCGAATATGGCGCCGTCAATCTCCGTGGCCGCAACCTTCATGAGCGCGCACGGCTGCTTATCTCTATTGCCGCCCCCGAATTTCGCGAGCAGCTCGACCGTGAGGCCTTCGAGCGCCTCGGCTACGCCTACCTCCGCTCAAACCACTGGCACTAACCTACCTATATTCTCACACTCAAATGTAATGTCGGTGAGAAGATCTCATGGTTTTTAGCTGCATTTGTAGTTTGGATACTATAATAATGGGGGTCAGCAGGTAAAGGCGAGGATGGCGCAGATGGCGAGGGCGGCTATGGTAAGCCACTCGCTCCGGGTCAAGAGTGGTGAGCCGGGTTTGAAATTCTCTTTTCTAACTTTTATAAAGAATATTATTCCGACCAGATAGAATACCGAGGTCATAAGCAATTCCCGCAATCCTCCGGCGTAAGCCATCCACAGACAGAAAAGTGTGGCGACGAGCGCCATGAGACGAATACCTGTGGGACCTCCTTTTTTAAGCAGGAATAGTCCGGTAAAGAAATAGCAGGGAATAATCATGAGGCCGGTAATGTGGAGAGAGGCGATATAGACATCGTCGGCCATTACTACGAGAAGCAAAAAGATCTCCATAGCGATGCTTGAGGCGACAAGTCCATAGGCGGGCATATTGTGCTTGTTCACGCGTCTGAAACTCTTGGGCAGAATCCCGACGAGAGCCGCCTCGTAGGGAACTTGAGACACAACTAATGTCCACGCAACCCACCCGCCAAGCAATGAAATTATCACGGCACAGATTACAAACCAATATGCCCATTCACCGCACGAATAGCGCAGGATATATGCAATCGACGGATCTTGTAGCCCCGCAAGGTCTGCTCGTTTGAGCAAGCCGAAGCATAGGAGAGAAACAGCCATATAGAGCACGAGAGCGATTGCAAATCCGGCAATACCGGCTTTTCCAACGTCGCTTGCTTTCTTGGCGCGGGCCGACATCATAACAGCTCCTTCAACACCGAAAAAACAGAAAAGGGTTACCATCATCGTCTTGCGTACCTGTGTGGGGATACTGCCTAAAACAGACGAAATGTCAAGCAAGTTGAAATCAAACAGAGATTCGTCAAAAAATAAAATGAAAATGGCAATTATAAAAATAAGCATTAATACCTTTATGCCGGCTAAAAGAGTATTGATGATTTTGGCCGTCTTCACTCCATGCGACACGATCCAGTACATCAGCCAGATAAGCGAGGAACAGAACACTACCGTCTCCCAGCCGTGATTAAGCAGTGAGGGGAAAAATGCCCCGAAAGCGTCGTTGAGCATCACGCCATAAGCCACGTTGGAGAAGGCGGTGCAAAGCCAGTAGCCCCACGCTATATTAAACCCGGCATAGTTGCCAAATCCTGCTTGTGCATATTGATATAATCCTGCGTTATATTGAGGATATTTTTCACTGAGGTATTTAAATATCATCACCAGCGGAAGAATTCCCACACCGGTGATTATCCACGATATGAAAATAGCGGCGGGAGAGGCCACTGCCGACATATTTTGAGGCAGATTGTAGATTCCCACCCCAACCATCAGACCGAACACCAGAGCTGTAAGGCCCCAGAATCCCAACTTGCCGGTTGTCAACATAAAACCTGCTTGAAAGTCTTTATTATTGAATCAGGATATATTTAGTTCCTCAGCTTTTCTCACCAAACGTATGCCAAGCTCGTAACAGTTTTTCTCATCTTCAGGGAACACTGTCTCATGTCTTTTTTCGATCTCTTCGGCATTAAACATATTCGCCTCCATTTCGGAATAGTCTTTAAACTGCTTGGTGCAATAGCTGTTATATTGCTCGGCATAACCGAATATATAGCGGAAATTTTCGGTTGTAGCGCCGAGAGTTGTCACATAGTTCATGAC
>JAIDXU010000165.1 GCA_029058455.1 Paramuribaculum sp. | reverse complement strand
ATTTTTTGCCGGAGGTGTGATTTCCGGCAATTATTTGCGACTATAAGGGTGTAAATCAATTTTGACAAATGAATTTCATCAGCCTTCAAATATCCGATTATGCCGCCTATGGAGCCGACATGCTGACTTTCGCGCATTATGGCCGGTTGAGAAAATTTCTCACCTTCTTGTCCCGAGGTCTCGACTTGCCGACGCAAAACGTTGCCGATGAGCGAGAGCGTGATTTCCTTGAGCTTACACGACGCTACGGGCATATCATCACGCGAATTTGCTTCTCCTATTCGGGCAATGCGGCCGATATGGAGGATCTGCGACAGGATGTGATGATCAACATCTGGAACGGTCTGAAATATTTTAAAGGCGAGAGTTCGCCGATAACATGGATCTATCGCGTAACGCTCAATACCTGCGTGTCGATGATAAGAAAACAAAGCCGTAAGGTCAAGACATTTTCGTTCGACTCCATAATGACTGAGTTACCCGACGAGGAGACCGACAGCGGCTACATCGAACGCCTCGAGAAGCTTCATGAGCTGATGGCAATGCTGACGCCGGTCGACAAAGCGATTCTCACAATGCGGCTCGACGAGCGGAGTTATGATGAAATTGCCGAGGTCACAGGTCTGTCTGTCAGCAATGTGGCCACACGATTAAACCGAATTAAAACCAAACTCAAAACGAAAGTAAATCAATGACACCCGACGAAATCAAACAAACCTGGAATGATGCAGCCAGAAGATTCTATAATCCTACTCCGGAGGAACTTATGAAGATGTATCAGAGCGGAAAAACCACCGCACTCGACAATCTCGCCCAAAAATACCGCCGCTTCTCAATACTGGGGTTTGTAATGGCACTCTTATCGATTCAATTTCTTATCAATAAAGCGCTTATCTTAGATGATTCCATGCGTTATATTGTCACCATAGCGTTCATGCTTTATTTTGCATTGGCCTCTTCGATCGACCACTGGTTGTCGAAAGGAGTCGCGTCGATCAACTGCTATACAATGCCGGTAAGTGAGGTTGCCGCCAAAGCATTATATTACAAGAAGATTCATCATCGCTCGATGATAATACTCATTCCATTTGCACTCGCCCTTATCGGACTTTTAGGCTACGCCTTGCGCTCTGAAGAATGGTTTATTCTCGGAATTGCGTGCGGATTTCTTGTTGGAGCCATCATCGGAGTGCGCCAATATATTGAGTTTATGAGTCTCTACCGACGGCTCACATCCGACTGATTCCCCTCATCTAAAAAGCTACCGACCTTCCGTTAACCCCGCCGTCAGCCATCGACAGCGGGGTTAAACTTTAGCCCTCGGAAAATTGTTTTAATCTATGGTCAAAGAAATCTATCAAACTGACAAATTGTCAGTATAGATGATTTGGCACGTTATATGCAATAACAATTTCCGACACGATCTTCCTCAATCAAAGCGTGTCACAACCCGAGACATAAACATACAATCAACCCATAAAACTCTTAATTATGAACATTAAACCATTGGCCGACAGAGTGCTCATCTGCCCCACTCCCGCCGAGGAGGTAACAATGTCAGGCATTATCATTCCTGACTCAGCTAAAGAAAAACCCCTCAAAGGTGAAGTGCTTGCCACCGGCAACGGCACCAAAGATGAAGAGATGGTAGTGAAAAAAGGTGACAAAGTGCTTTATGGCAAATATGCCGGCACCGAAATTGAGCTTGAAGGCGAGAAATATCTCATCATGCGTCAGAGCGACATTCTTGCCGTCATCGAATAATCTTCACCACACATATTTTTACTCCCTTAAATCTTTATCTGTCTCGCCAGGAGACGTTTCCCAATATAACACGAAATTATTATGGCTAAAGAAATCAAATTTGAAATAAAGGCGCGCGAAGAGCTCAAAAAAGGTGTTGACGCTCTTGCCGACGCTGTCAAAGTAACCCTCGGTCCTAAAGGTCGCAACGTTATTATCGATAAGAAATTCGGTGCTCCCCACATCACCAAAGACGGTGTGTCGGTAGCCCGCGAAATCGAGCTTGAAGACCCCTTCCAGAACATGGGTGCCCAGCTCGTTAAAGAAGTAGCCTCAAAAACCGGTGACGATGCCGGCGACGGCACCACAACCGCAACCGTGCTTGCACAGGCTATCATCAACGTTGGTCTTAAGAACGTTGCTGCCGGTGCCAACCCCATGGACATTAAACGTGGCATTGACAAAGCCGTTGCCAAAGTTGTTGAAGGCATCAAGGCTCAGAGCGAAGAAGTTGGCGACGACTTCGCCAAGATTGAAAGCGTGGCCCGTATCTCAGCCAACAACGATGAGG